>JAQVZK010000085.1 GCA_028708195.1 Desulfovibrio sp. | reverse complement strand
ATCATGTTCTTCTTGTCTACCACGGTTCTCCATCTTGCCCTGCGCCCCCGAAGGAGGGGCCGGGCTTTCAGGCGGTTGCACAAGGCCTTTGCGCAAAGCGTCCTGCCGGTCAATTTTTCTCAGCAATGCCTTGGTGTCTCGGTAGACGTTGAGAAAACCGGCGGCAATGCCAATAAAAAGAAAAATCAGTTTGCCCCAGGGGCTCGTGTGCAGCCAGTAGTCAATGCCATACCCGATGGCAAAACCCACTGCCGGGCCGCTGACCAGGTGCAGGCCAATAACCCCGGTGTTGGCCATTGCTTCAAGGCCGCTTTGCTGCTGTTTCAGAAAGTCCTTGAATGACATGCGGCCTCCGCGCTGCGGGCATTACTCATAACAGACTGCAATATCTGTATACTAATGGCGCGTTAAGGTCGGTAGTGTCAAGAGCCCCAACGCTGTGTAAATTATCACAGCCTTGCCGTCGCGTCAATGACTTCTGCGCGGAAAGATGCAGGTCATGCGCATTTACAGACTTTGCCACAGGGTCAGGCACTCCACATGGGGCGTGTGCGGAAAAAGGTCGACCGCGGTCATTTCCAGCAGCCTGTAAGCACCGCGCAGGCGGGAGGCGTCTCTGGCAAGGGTGGCCGGGTTACACGATATATACATTATAGTATGCGGGTTGAGCCGCAGCAGGGCGTTGAGCGCGCGCGGGGCAAGGCCAGCCCGGGGCGGATCCACGAGGACGGCGTCCCAGTGCTCTGCCTGGTTCCAGAAATTTTCCTGGGTAGGAATGAGCTTGTCCAGGCGCAGCGCGGCATCGCCAGTTTCGTAGGTGCAGTGGGCAAGGCCCATGCGGCTGGCATTGGTCCGCGCAAAGGCCACGGCTCTTGCGTCCTGCTCAAGGCCGAGCAGCCGTCCGCAACGCCGACCAAGCAAGAGGCCGGGGGCGCCCACGCCGCAGTAGAGGTCAAGCAGGGCGGGGTTTGTCTGCGGCACATGGCGCTCAAACATGCCCTCTGCCGTTTCGGCCAGCAGTTGGGCTGACGCCGTATTGACCTGAAAGAAGGACGCGACATCAAGGCAGAAATGTTTGCCGCCCAGAGGGAGCCACATCCGCGACGCGGCAGGATCGTGCTCACCGGCCCTGCCAAGCACCTCAACGCGCTTTTGCCCTTGGGCCAGAGCGTCTTCACTGACGCGTTCTTCGTGTACAAAGCCAGCCAGCTGCGGAAAAGTCCTGAGCAGTTTTTGCCCGATCGACTGCACCATTGCCTGCACTTCGGGCCTGCCGGGGCTTGTGATGCAGAGCGCCCACCAGCGGGGGCCGCGCAAGTCGGCGCCAAGACCACGGCGCAGTATAAGGAAGCGCCAGAAGCCACTGCCCTGATCCTGCTTGGTGGAATCGGGGCGGCCGCCTGCGGGCGAGCGCCAACCGGGGCGGGTGCGCCGGGCCTTGCCGATACCGTCTTCGGCATGGGCCGTGTGCTGCTGGTGAAAGCCGGCATCTTCGCCATTTTGGCCGTTCAGCCTGTACCGGGCTTCGTCTTGCGGCGTGTGCGCGGGCAGGCCGCTTTTGGCGGCCAGGTCTGCCATCATGGTCGATATGGCGCGCGCTTCGGGCGACATGAGGGCGCAGTGTGGCACAGGGGTTACGCCACGGCCATTGCGCAGGCGCATGCCAAGGGTCAGCGGCTCCTGGCCGCCCCCTGCAAAGGCAAGCTCCACCTTGTTGCGGTATTGGCGTACGGTGGGCGAGGGGTGTACCTTGGTGAAAAGGCCCTCGATCTGCTCTGCCTCCATGCCGCCAATGCGGATCATGGCGTCCAGGGCGATACGGCGCTTCCAGTGAAGCTGCGTGTCATAGGGCATGGTCTGCAAGGGGCAGCCCCCGCATTGCCCGTGGTGGGGACAGAGGGCAGGCGCTGCGTGCGGGGCAGGTTGCACCACTTCAAGGGCTTCGGCTTCAACAAAGCTTGATTTGCGCCGGGTAACACGTGCGCGCACTGTCTCGCCGGGCAGGGCACCCGTGACAAAGATTACGGTGCCGCGGTTGCGGCCAAGGCCCGGGGCGGACCTTTTTGCAGTAGCTGTCGGTTGCGTGTTGCTCTGGCAGTGCGCGCGGGCGAGGCCGCGTCCATCGTGCGTCAGGCTTTCAATCTGTAGGGTAAGGATGTCGTTCATCGAAGCGAAACATACCAGCGCGCGGCCCGCGTGCCAAGGAAAACTATCAGTAAAAGCTGCCGGTGGTATCGTGCCGGACGCGCCTGATGAACGAATGAAGAAATTTTACTTGTGCCTTAAGGCGGCTTGATGTAGAAGCGCCGTGCGGCTGCATGCCCCGCCCTTGGCGGCGGCGACGCGACCTTGCCGGGAAAATTGCGGAAGGCGCTTGACATTTGCCGTGCAATGGGGCAAATATGCCTTTCTCTTTTTGGAGGTTCATACTATGTACGCGATTATCGAAACCGGCGGAAAACAGTACCGCGTTGAAGAAGGTTGCAAAATCGTTGTGGAAAAGCTCGCGGCTCAGGCCGGAAGCGAAATTTCCCTGGACAAGGTGCTGATGGTCGGTGGCGCTGAATGCAAAATCGGCGCGCCCTATCTTGCCGGGGCCGCTGTTACGGCGGAAGTGGTAGACCACGGGCGCGGCCCGAAGATCAAGGTCTTCAAGCGCTGGCGCCGCAATGACTCGCGCAAGATGCGCGGTCATCGTCAGGACTTTACCACCATTCGCGTCAAGAGCATCAACGGCTAGAACCTTTATTAAAAGGTTCGGGCGGGCGTGAGGGCGAACGCCCCGATGTCCGGCAATGGCTGGCCGCAAGGTTTACAGCTGTTCCGGTGAGCAAAAATTTATTCGCCCGGCTGAATCTTAAATTCAGCGCACCAGGAGGCTATCATGGCTCATAAAAAAGCAGGCGGCTCTTCGCGTAACGGCCGCGACAGCTCAGGCCAAAGGCGCGGCGTCAAACGCTTCGGCGGACAGGTCGTTCTTGCCGGCAATATTCTTGTGCGCCAGTTGGGCACCACTGTGTTCCCCGGCGTCAACGTGGGTATGGGCAGGGACTTCACCCTGTTCGCCAAGATTGACGGCGTGGTGCGCTTTGAAAAGTATATCCGCAAACGCCGCGTACATACGCGTGTGCATGTGGAGGCGGCCGCTAGCTAACGCGGCCGCGTGGGATTTGCCGACAAGGGAAGGGGCCGCAAGGCTTCTTCCCTTTCGGTGTTTGTGCCAACGTATATTTTCAGGCTATGGTGTTCCAGAGCATTTTGGTCTGAACCTGTTCAGGCAGGCGTACGGGCAGAAATGCGCGGACTGCTGCTGCAAAGAGGCCGAAGCGTTCAGTGCGGCCTTGGACTGTGCCGTCGGAGCATGTTGACTTTGAAAGAGTTTACATGCTCTGCCGCTATACGAGAGTGCAGCGCGCCGTAACGCGGCGCGGATTTTGCCGGAAATTGCATTTTTCGGCAGAATGACAATTTTGAAATATAAAACATTTCAAAGTTGATCTGCTCTAGATGCATGCGGGGCCAATGACCGTAGTGTGGGCAGGCGCGTTACACGCACATATAACAGTAGGCCTGAAAGCCATTGGGCCAGAGGATAGAGCATGCGATTCGTTGATGAAGCCAGAATTCAGGTGCGTGCTGGCAAGGGCGGGCACGGTTGCCTGTCGTTCCGGCGTGAAAAATTTGTGCCGCGCGGCGGCCCGGACGGCGGTAACGGCGGTGATGGTGGTTCCGTATATCTTAAAGCAGACAACCGTCTGCTTTCGCTGTACGATTTTCGCCTCAAGCGCCTTTACGAAGCCCAGAACGGACGCCCCGGCGAGGGCAGCCAGTGCGATGGGCGCAAGGGCGAAAACCTTGTGCTGAATCTGCCGGTGGGCACGCTTATCTACGGCGAGGGCACCGAGGGGCAGGAAGTTCTGCTGGCAGACCTGAGCGACCCTGAAGCGGTGGTCCTCGTAGCGCAGGGCGGCCGGGGAGGCAAGGGCAATGAGCATTTCAAGTCCTCCACCATGCGTGCGCCGCGGTTTTCGCAGCCTGGCGAACCTGGCGAGGAGCTGAATCTGCGCCTTGAGCTGAAAATTCTGGCCGACGCGGGCCTTATCGGTCTGCCCAACGCGGGCAAATCCACCCTCATCACGCAGGTTTCGGCGGCGCGTCCCAAGATTGCGCCCTATCCCTTCACCACCCTGATCCCCAACCTGGGCGTCATGATTGATGAGGTGGACCCGGACAGGCGCATGGTTGTCGCGGATATTCCCGGTCTTATTGAAGGCGCGCACGAAGGCCAGGGCCTGGGCCTGCGTTTTCTCAAGCATGTGGAGCGCACGCGCTTTCTGGTGCACATTCTCAGCATCGAGGATGTGGGCGACGAAGACCCCTGGGCCGGATTTACGTTGGTCAACGAGGAACTGCGCCGCTTTGACGCCGAACTTGGCGAACGCAAACAGATTGAGGTGGTCAACAAGATTGACCTCGTCAGCCCCGAGCGGCTTGAAACCCTCAAGCAGCGCGCCAGGGACGACGGCCGCCAGGTGTTCTTCATCTCGGCCCGTGATGGCATTGATATTGAACCGCTGGTGGAAGAGCTGTGGAAGGTGTGCGAGGCCACCACGCGCAACGAACCTCTGATTCGGCTTGAAACCCTGAGCCAGCTGGAAGAAGAGGAATTTCCCGAAATCGAAGTCATCTATACCAAGGAATAACCTGGGTAGGGAGCGGATATGAGCAGGCAGCGCCGTCAGGGCGCGGGTGCTGAAGCCGTACTGCGCGAGCAGCCCCAAAGCGGGCATGCCGAGGCGGAGCGGTCTGAAAGCTGGCAGCAGGAGCGCGCACGCGTTCTGGTCCAGGCCCGTGTTATTGTTGTCAAGGTGGGCAGCGCCGTGCTGGCCGACGCCAAGGGGCTCAACCTCCCGGTGCTGGAGGACCTTGCCGCCCAGCTTGCGGCCCTGCGTCAGATGCCCCAACCTTGTGATGCGCAGGGCACGCGCCGTTTGGTGCTGGTTTCGTCCGGCGCTGTGGCTGCGGGCCGCGCTGCGCTGGCCAGCCGAGGCAGCGCGGTGGAAACCACGGGCCTGGCGGCGCGGCAGGCTGCCGCCGCTGTTGGTCAGGGGCAGCTCATGCAAACATGGGACAAGGTTTTTCTGCCCCACGGCATGCCCACGGCGCAGGTGCTGCTGACGCGTGACGACCTGCGAGCCCGGCAGCGTTTTCTGAATGCCCGCAACACCTTTGCCGAGCTTCTCCAATGGGGCGTTCTGCCCATTGTCAATGAAAACGATACCGTATCCATCAGCGAACTGAAGTTTGGCGACAATGACTGCCTGGCCAGCCTGCTGGTTAATCTGGTGGAGGCCGATCTTTTTATCAATCTCACGTCTTCGTCGGGCGTTTTGGCGGCCGATCCGCAAAAGTATCCTGACGCGCCGATTCTGGACCATATTGATGACGTGGCCGCGCTGGATCTGGGCCAGCTCTGCGGCGGCAAGACATCCGTAGGCACTGGCGGCATGTATTCCAAGCTGCTGGCCGCCCGCCGCGCCGCCCAGCTGGGCGTGCCCACGCTGATTCTGCCCGGTCGGGAGCCCTGGGTTATCGGAAGGGCCTTTGCCGCTGCAGGAGTATGCCCCGTGCCCGCCGGACACGACCCCTTTGAACGCGGCACCTGGGTGCGGCCTGCGCACCACGCCATTGCCCGGCGCAAATTCTGGCTGGCATATCAGTCCGACCCGGCGGGCAGCGTGCACGTGGACGACGGTGCAGCCAAAGCGCTGCTGCACAAGGGCGGCAGCCTGCTGCCAGGCGGCGTGCGCGCGGTGGAGGGCGGCTTTCAGTGCGGGGGCCTTGTGCGCGTGCTGCACAACGGCGAAAGCATTGGCGTCGGCCTGACCAACTACAGCGCCCCTGATCTCAAAAAAATTATGGGTCTCAAACGCCATGAAGTGGCCGCCATACTGGGCGATGCCCACTACCCCGAAGTAATTCACAGGGATAACCTGCTGCTGGACGCCGTCGTCTGAATACTTTGTGGGTGAGGGGGCGTGGGGGCAGCGCCCGTAGGTATGCCACTGCCTCAGCGTTCATGCGCACTGAGGGCGGACAACTCGATGGAAGCGTTCACCTTAAAGCGGGCCGCAGAGGGATGAGGCCGCCGAGGTCAATGCCGTTCTCGCGCACCAGGGCGCGGTAGGGGTATACCTCCACCCCGCAGGCCAGAGCTTCATAAAACAGACGGGCGTATGCCGGGTCAATAAAATCCGCCGGGGCAAAACAGCGGCCGTCCGGGCGCTGCACCAGATAGAACATGGCCGCCCGTTCACCCTGGGATACAACATCCATAAGCTCGCGCAGATGCTTTTGGCCGCGCTCGCTGGCTGCGTCGGGAAAGCAGGCAGCATCATCCTCCACCATCGTGACGTTTTTACATTCCACCCAGAGCGGCGGCAGGGCGGGGCCAGTAATCAGGCCGTCCAGACGGCTCTGGCCCCGTTTGGCCTCGCGCGTAAGGCAGGTGTAACCGCTGGCAAAGTGCAGCAGCCCGGCATGAAAGGCCGCCTCAAGCATGCGGTTGGGCACGCTGGTGTTAACACCCACCCAAAAACCCGCGCTGGCCTGCGCTCGGTGGAGCCTGGGCGCTGTCTGACTGGCAGGGGCGGCAGGAACGGCGGTTTGCGGCAGCCACACGCATTCCTGCGTGTATTTGAGCTTGCGCGCGGGATTGGCCGCTGGTGATGCCAAAACAGGGCTGCCAGACCGCGTGAGGCCCATCATGCTGCCTGAATTGTTGCTGTGCACCCATACAGGTTCGCCGTGCAAAATAAGCTCAACGCTGAAGCGCTTGCGCCGCTGCACAAAGCTGCCCACGATGCAGTCCGCAGGCAGAGGCAGCAGGGGAGCCTTGGGCGGCAAGGTTGAGGATGCATCCATTAATGGCACGGCCGCGTTGTTCCGCTCAGTATGCATTTACACCCTTTGATGAAACTGATAAAATTGATGGCTGTAATTTTGCCGAATGCGCCGCATAGCGTTCCCATCGTGAAGGAGCCTTTCATGCAGATTTCCGATCGTCTGAGCAGCATCAAACCCTCTCTGACTCTCAGTGTCAACAGCCGCGCCCTTGAGCTCAAGGCGCAGGGTATAGCCGTCACCAGCCTTGCGGTGGGCGAGCCAGATTTTCCCACCCCGTCGCACGTTTGTGAGGCCGCCAAGGCTGCCATCGACGACAACTTCTGCCGCTACACTGCCGTGCCCGGTATTCCGGAGCTGCGCAAGGCCGCAGGTGCGTATTTTGACCGCGCCTACGGCGTGCCGGTGGCGCAGGAATCCATCATCATCGGGGCCGGAGGCAAGCACTGTCTGTACAACTTTTTACAGGCCACCATCAATCCTGGTGATGAAGTGCTTATTCCCGCACCGTACTGGTTGAGCTATCCTGATATGGTCATGCTGGCGGGTGGAGTGCCCGTGACCGTGTGCGCCGGCCCGGAGCAGGGCTTCAAGGTGACGCCAGGCATGCTGAACGCCGCCGTGACCGACAAAACCCGCCTGCTCATCCTTAATTCGCCAAGCAACCCCACGGGCGCGGTCTACACCGAAGCGGAATTCTCGGCCATTATGGATTGGGCCATACAGCGCGGCATTTTTGTGCTGCCTGACGAAATTTACGACCAGCTTGTGTTCGCTCCCGCCAAGATGACCAGCGCCATCGGCTGGTTTGCGCGTTATCCCGAGCAGGTGGCTGTGCTCAACGGCTTGTCCAAGAGCTATGCCATGACTGGCTGGCGCGTGGGCTTTTTGGCCGCGCATCCTTTGCTGATCAAGAAGATATCCTCCATGCAGGGGCACAGTACGTCCAACATCTGCTCCATCGCGCAGAAGGCGGCGCTGGCAGCCCTGACAGGCCCAACGGAATGCATTGACCATATGCGCGAAGCCTTCATGCGGCGGCGTGACCTTGCCATGAAGGTTATTGAAACGTGGCCCTGGGCCGTGTGCCCCCGGCCGGACGGCGCGTTTTATCTCTTTGTGGATGTGCGCAAATGCTATGGCGGCGCGGTGAACAATTCTACCGAGCTGTGCACATGGCTGCTGGACAAGGCCCATGTGGCCCTTGTGCCCGGCGCGGCTTTTGGTGACGATAACTGCATTCGCTTCTCGTACGCTGTGGCAGACGATGTGCTGGCGCAGGCGTTGGCAGCTACTGGCGCTGAAATGGCACGCCTGGCCCAAGGGGCTACGCGCTGAGACGGCTACCAGGCGGCATTGCTCAAGCGGGTGCGAGAATCGGGGATTGCTGTCGAGGCGTGAGTGTAACCTGCTGCTCCGCATAAGCTTGTTAAAAGCGGATTTTTGGAATCTGCAATTTTTTTTCAAGAAGCTGTTGACAAACCGGCTAGTTTTAGTCATTGTGCATTTCGCCGTGGGGCTGTAGCTCAGTTGGGAGAGCGCTTGAATGGCATTCAAGAGGCCGTCAGTTCAATTCTGTCCAGCTCCACCAGATTTCGAAAACCCCCGATCATCACACAGATGGTCGGGGGTTTTTGGCGTTTTGGGGGGTATTAATGTTGAACTTGAAATTCGGGCTCTACACCAAAGACGGGGGCAAGCCCCTTCGGCGGGCAGTTTTTCCGACAGGTTTCTGAACGATTCCCCAGCCATTTCAGCAGCACAAAACACGCACACGCAGGCGGTAGTTTTCGAAGTTACGAAAGCCATACGCTCGTCGCTGAATCAACTTCATTT
>JAQVZK010000084.1 GCA_028708195.1 Desulfovibrio sp. | reverse complement strand
TGGTTGCCCACCGTCTGGGCCTTGTCCAGACGCGGTGCTTTCATTGTTTGCGCCCGTTCAGCCCCGAGGGCGAGGCTTTTTCCGCGCATCAAGGCTTTGCCGCTGCGGATATTTCTTCTGCCGCCTCTTTGTGCCCGCAGTGCCGCGACCTGCTTGCCCCATACTGGGGGCCCCGCTGCCCTTTGTGCGGCCTGCCCGCCATGCCCGCCACCACCGCCTGCGAGACGTCACAGCCAGGTCAAAAAGCCAGCCTGTGCGGGCGCTGCATCACTGACCCGCCGCCCTGGACACACGCGGCATTTCACGGGCTTTATCGCGAATCTTTGCGGCATATGCTTCTGCGGCTCAAATTTGACGGGCATTTGTATCTGGCCCCTCTTCTTGGCTCTTTTCTTGAGCAGGCGGCCCACTGCCTGCCTGCGCCTGACGCATTGGTGGCTGTGCCCCAATACCCCACGCATCTGCGGCAAAGGGGATACAATCAGGCTCACGAGTTGGCGAAATCTTTGCACGCACAGACCGGCTTTGCCCTCAGGCCCGACCTGCTTTGCCGTTTCCGGCCCGGCCCGGCCCAGATTGGCCTCAGCGCACGGTCACGGCCCGAAAATGTACGCCACAGTTTTGCGTCCTCACCACACGTCAGGGGGCTGCGCGTGTGGCTGGTGGATGATGTCATGACCACGGGCAGCACCCTTCGGTCGGCGGGTCTGGCTTTGCTCAAGGCAGGGGCAAAACGGGTGGATGTGCTGGTGGTGGCCCGTACCCCAAGAGAAGATGCATGGTACGCCGGTGATCACACAATGACATACGCCAACGGGCAGGAAAGTCCCCGGTCTGCCACATGACAATGCATGAGCGTTCTGTTACGTTGGCGAAAACAGAACGTTCCGCCCCAGGGTTCAGCACTGCTTTGAGCTACAGAGCCGCCACTTTCGGCATTTCAGGAGCATTCATGCCGCGCCTTTTTCCTCCATTCAGCCTGCCACGCACGGCGGGCGTTATTTTGTCCGCTGCCCTTTGGGCAGCCTTGTGCTGTGCCCTTTATGCGGTTTCGGCCAACGCTCAGGTCACCCTGCTGGTGCCAAGCCAGCCCAGCATTGAAGCCCCGCCCAAGAGCGATAAGGCAGACCCGGCGGCCAAGCGCGATGATAAAAAACAGGACAACAAGCAGGCAGCGACCAAACCTGAAAAAAATGCGGACGCCGCCAAAACCGCCGCAGGCGCTCGCAAGCCCGAATCTGCCGCAGCACCTGCCAAGAGCGCAGCCAGTGGCGACCAGGCCTCGGCCCAGGCTCCCGCGCAAGCGGTGGCAGACGCCCCCACTCCGGCTCAAGCCCCGGCCCCAGCCCCAGAACTTCCCTCCATTGACGAGCAGGTCGATGTGCTCATCACCATGATGCGTCCTTTTCAGAATCAGGGTCTTGTCATGGATATGCCACAGCTGTTCGCCGTGTTGCGCTATGACAACGCAAGCCCCGTCAAGGACGGCCTCGTCCAGCCGGTGCGACGCGACCTGCTGGGAGATGTGGAAGAGATAGGCTACCTCGACCATAAATCCTGGGGGGCCAACGTGGCCCTGACCACCCCCGGCCTGTACCAGTTTATCATTGAGGGCCGCCCCTGGTGGGACGCAGCCCAAGGGAAATTTTTGCAGCATTACGTCAAAACCATGCTGCCCGTGCACGGTGTTGAACGCGGATGGGATCAACCCGTTGGCCAGATATTTGAAATCCAGGCACTGACCCGCCCCTTCGGGCTCACAGCGCCCGCCCTCTTTACAGGGGTAGCCCTGCTGAACGGCAAACCCTTGCCCAATGCTGCCGTGCGCATGGCCCGCATCAATACAGAAAAACGCACTGTTCCCACGCCCTGGCATGAAGAACTGTCAGCCCGCACAGACAAGGCGGGGCAGTTTTCCTTCATTCTCAACCAGCCTGGCTGGTGGTGCTGCACGGCACTTACACCAGGCGACCCGCTTAAAGGACCGGACGGCCAACCCAAACCCCTCAGCCTGGGCGCGCTCCTCTGGCTCTATGTGGACGGCCCCGCCGACGCCCGTAAACGCTGATCTCACGTGCAGGGCGCGTAGAGAAAACTTGAGGGTTCATCTCCACAGTCGCACCAGCCGTGAAATGTAAATAAAAAATTATTGCCTTTTTTCAATACAATTGAGAAGCATCTAACACACCATAAAACAGATCTTTTTCCCTGTTTCACTGCAAGGGCCGGATAAAAAATCTGGCTCTTGCCTTTTCTGTCACAATGTTTATGGTACAAAAAGGCTAAACAGACCGTGCGACCACCGCACCCTGCAACCCAACAACCCCCTCTGGGAGCTGTTCATGAAATTGAGTGCCTTTCTGACCATTGTTCTTTTTCTCTGCCGTTCCATCATGCTTGCCCTTCCTGACAGCACCGAAGCTGCCCGTATGGGCGGCGGCCGCTCTTTTGGCAGCAAGCCCTTTATGAGCACCCCCGCGCAAAAACCAGCCATGCGGCAGGACGCCACACAGGCGCCGCGCCAACCTGGCAATCAGGCGCAGGCGGCGGCTCAGGCGCCGCGCTCCGGCATGTTCGGCGGCATGGGCGGCCTCTTTGGCGGCCTTCTGGCGGGCACGCTGCTCGGCTCCCTGCTGGGGGGTACCGGCTTTGCGGGCGGCGGCTTTATGGACATCATCCTCATTGGCCTTCTGGCTTTTCTGGGTCTCAAGCTTTTTGCCCGTTTTCGCAACCGTCAGGCTTCAGCCACTGCTGGTGCCGGGGCACAGGGCAACGCCTATGAAAACCGCATGCAAGGCATGCAGCGCGAATCCACAGGCAGCAACGGCTGGGATGAACTGCGTAGCAACGCCCAGGGCTCCACGGCTCAGGCCACCGGCCCCAATATCCCCATGCCTGACGGCTTTGATGCTGACGAATTTTTGCGCGGTGCCAAGATGGCCTACACCCGGCTGCAAAATGCCTGGGACAAGCGCGACATGAATGATGTGTCCCAATTTACCAGCGCTGCCGTGCAACACTCGGTGCGCGAACAGATGGAAGCTGACCCCAAACCCAGCACCACTGAAATTCTGCTGGTCAATGCCCAACTGCTTGGCGTGGAAGATGAAGGCAACGAGCAGTACGCTCAGGTCTTCTTTGACGTGCTGATGCGCGAAAGCCCGGACCAGCAGACACCGTCTACCGTGCGCGAAGTATGGCACTTCATGCGCCCGGTGCAGGGCGGTAGTTGGAAACTGGACGGCATCCAGCAGGTAGAGTAAGATACTTATCCGCACTGACGGACACGTTACTGTAGACACTGTGCCGGAAGCCTTTGGCTTCCGGCTTGCTTTTGGCAACATTGGAGAACACATGAAGAACTACGTCAAAAAGCACGACAAACTTGTACACTACCTGCAAATGGACATTGAAACCGCCACTCCGGAATATGCCAGAGTGACCATGCCCCTGACAGAAAACCACAAAAACGGCATGGGCATGGCCCACGGTGGAGCGATTTTTTCACTGGCCGATGTGGCTTTTGGGGCTGCAGCCAATGCAGGAAAAGATATGGGAGTGGTAAGCCTTTCAACCACCATCGAATTTCTGCGTCCCGGCAAAACCGGCCCCCTGGTGGCCGAGGCCCATGTGGTACGCAACGGGCAACGCATACGGAGCTATACTGTAAAGGTTTTTGACGGTGAAGGAGAGCTTATCGCCCAATGCATGGCCTCCGGTTACCAGACAGACGTTCTGCTGCCTGATTAAACGTTCTGGCAAAAAGATGCTCTCGCAGCCCGGCGGCCTTCAAGGCTTGCCGGGCTGCTTTCTTTTTTTTGCGGTCAGACTTATTTTTTGTACATGGGGTGCACACAAGGCAACCCAGGGGGGAGAATATCATGGCAAGCGGTTGGACCGGAGACGGCGCGGTGCAGGACCAGATTCAGGATTCCATCAACGACGAGGTCGCCCGCGCGCGGCGCAACCTTCCCCACGGTGAAAGCCTGACGCATTGCGAAGAATGCGGTGAGCCCATACCTCAGGCCCGGCAAAAAGCCTTGCCCGGTGTGCGCCTGTGTATTGCCTGCCAGCAGGAGGCGGATCAGGAACAGCAGACCGTCTCTCTCTACAACAGGCGCGGCAGTAAAGACAGTCAACTGCGCTAGGGGCTGTCTCTAACGGCCATAGCCTTTGTTTACGCCTGTGCGGCACCAATTGATTCCAAACCGCTGACAGCCGCCCACCTTTGAGGTACCGTGCTGCCCATGAGCCAGCATTTTAATGACTTTACCCAAATTGAACGGCATCTGGACAGCCTGGGGCTTTTTCATATGGACATGGGCCTCCACCGCATGCGGTGTGCCCTGTCGGCCCTTGGCCTTGCCCGGCCACCCTTTGTGACCGTGCAGATACTCGGCACCAACGGCAAGGGGTCCACCGCCGCGTTTCTCTCTTCACTGTGCGCTGCCCACGGCCTGCGCACGGGCCTGTATACTTCGCCACATTTTGTCAGCCCTACCGAGCGCATCCGCGTGGACGGCCAGCCCTGGCCTCAAGAACTGTGGGCGCCACAGGCCAGCAAGGTCATGAACGCAGCGCCAGATCTGACCTATTTTGAATTTCTTACGGTGCTGGGTCTGCTGGCCTTTGCCCAAGAACAGGTGGATGTGGCCATTCTTGAGGCCGGGCTTGGCGGCAGCCACGACGCCACCACCGCCGTCAGCGCCGATGTGCTCTGCTTTGCCCCCATAGCAATGGACCACAAGGACGTGCTTGGCCCCACCCTGGCCGCCATTGCCGCAGACAAGGCAGGAGCCATCCGTTCGGCGGCTCCCGTATGTTCGGCACGGCAATTTCCGCAGGCGGCTCGTGCGCTTGAAGCTGCTGCTCAGGCGCAAAAGGCTGCGCTCATCTGGGCTGACGCTGCCAACGCATCCCTTGAATTGGGGCTTTTGGGGCCGCACCAAAAAAACAACGCGGGCCTTGCTTTGGCCTGCTGGCAACAACTGGCCCTCATGCTCGACAAAAATCCGTACGACTTACAACTCCAGAGGCAGGGGCTGGCCCAGGCCTTCATTCCCGGTCGCATGCAATACGTGCCTGCCACAGACAGCTTGCCCCCCCTCCTGCTGGACGGTGCGCATAATCCCCACGGCATGGCAGCCCTGACCAAGGCTTTGCAGCAGGCAGGGCATCAACCCGCCGCGGCTGTTTTTTCCTGCCTGGGTGACAAGGATTGGCAAACAGCTGCAGGCATGCTGAAAAAACAGCTGGGGGCGGTCCCCATCTTTGTGCCAACGCTGCATAATCCCAGAGCAGCCAGGGCAGAAGACATCGTGCGCTTCTTCAATGCCACGTCGCCAGCCACGGTGCAGGCCGTGCCCGAACCGCAAAATGCCCCAGCGCCTGACCCGCAGGCTGCTCAGAGCACGTTGCCCCCATCTCTTGCACAAGCCCTGGCGCAGGCCACAGCCATTGCCCGTTCCAACGCCAAGGGGCAGCCCGTGCTGATCACAGGTTCGCTTTACCTGCTGGCCGAGTTTTTCAGCCTCTACCCCGCCTGTCTTTCGCCTGCAGTTTCTGCCCAAGGGAGAAAAGCTCATGAATGATCTCTTTCGCGCCATCCCGGCTGTGGATATTTGCCTTGCGGCCCTCTGCGAAGCCGATCCCCTTATGGCCGAGGCACCGCGTTCTTTCGCCCGTGACCTTGTGACCGCGTTCTGGGATCAGCAGCGCCATGCTATCCGTGAAGGCCGGTACAGCGCCCCCGATCAGTTGGGGCTTGAAGCCCGCTTGCCTGACCTCATGGCCCACGTCCGTGCGGGGCTGCGCAGCCGCTTTGGCGCGACGCTCAATGCCACAGGCGTTGTGGTGCACACCAATATGGGGCGCTCTGTACTGGCAAAAGAAGCGCGCGAGGCGGTCATTACCGCCGCCACCGGCTACTGTAATCTGGAACTGAATATGGAAACCGGCGGGCGCGGCAGCCGCCATGCTCTCGTTGAAGGCCTGCTCTGCCGCCTCACCGGGGCCGAAGCCGCTCTGGTTGTCAACAATAACGCCGCCGCCGTGCTGCTTGTGCTGGACACCTTCTGCAAGGGCGGCGAAGTGGTTGTTTCACGCGGCGAGCTGGTTGAAATCGGCGGCAGTTTCCGCATTCCCGAAGTTATGGAAAAAAGCGGGGCCACCCTGCGCGAGGTCGGGGCCACCAACCGCACCCACTTACGCGACTACCGCGCCGCCATTAATGAAAATACCCGCGCCCTCATGCGCGTGCACACCTCAAACTACCGCATCGTCGGCTTCCACTCCGCCGTGCCCCTGCCTGAACTGGCAGAGCTGGCAAAGGAGCACGACCTGCCGCTGATTGAAGACCTTGGCAGCGGCAGCCTGACGGATTTTTCCACCTTTGGCCTGCCCAACGAGCCCACGGTTCCTTCGGTGCTGGCCCAAGGGGCGGACATTGCCACGTTTTCCGGCGACAAGGTCCTGGGCGGCCCGCAGGCAGGCATCATTACCGGGCGCAAGAGCATGATCGACAAACTCAAGAGCAACCCCCTCACCCGAGCCCTGCGCTGCGACAAGCTCTGCCTCGCCGCTCTTGAGGCCACCCTGCGCCTCTACCTTGACCCCGAGAAAGCCCGCCAATGCGTGCCCACCCTGCGCATGATCTGCCGCACCGCCGACGACCTTGACAAGGCTGCCCGCTCTCTGGCCACAGCCCTGCGCAAGGGCCTTAATTCCAGCGCGCAAACGTCCTGCCGCATACGTCTGCAGGCCGATGTTTCACGCGTGGGCGGCGGGGCTTTTCCGCAATACGATTTGCCCACCACCCTTGTGTGCCTCAAGCCCGACACATGCAGCCCCACAGCGCTCAAGGCCGCCTTGCTGCGCACTGACCCGCCGCTCATCGGCAGGCTTGAAGATGACAGTTTCTGCCTCGACCCCCGCACCCTGGACGTTGCGGACAGGCCCGTTTTGCTGCGCATTTTGCGCGAGGCTCTGGCCCTGGCCGCCAACGGACTTATATAGACATCAAGAATGATTGCTGCCCCAAGGGCATAAAGGAAAAAAACATGGAAAAAACTCTGGCCTACAAGCCCCAAAATGCCTGGGAAGATGCAGACGCCAAGACCCGCAAAGAGATGGAGTCTCTGGCGCTTCGCTATATGGATTTCATCACGCGCTGCAAAACAGAGCGTGAAACAGTGGAATATGTTCGTGAACGTCTGGCCGCGCAAGGCTATACTGAAGACTTCAACGGCGAACGCGTCATGCGGCCCATGCGTGGCAAGGCCATCTTTGCCGCCCGACGCGGCACGCTGCCTCTGGATCAGGGGCTTGCCCTGCTTGCGGCCCACACCGACACGCCACGCCTTGACTTCAAACAGCGCCCCCTTGTTGAGCAGCCCGGCGTGGCTCAGGCCAAAACCCATTACTACGGCGGCATACGCAAATACCAGTGGCTGGCACGTCCCCTTGCCCTGCACGGTATTGTGGTTCGCGCCGACGGTTCTATTCTTGAAGTCACCATTGGTGAAAAGCCCGGCGAACCCGTGTTCTGCATTGCCGACCTTTTGCCGCACCTGGCCCAAAAACAGGTGACGCAGACCGTCAGCGACGCCTTTGAGGGCGAAAAGCTCAACATCATCCTCGGGCACAGCCCCAAGGCCGCCAAGGGCAAAAAAGATGACGCGCCCAAGGAGCCAATCAAGGCCCAGCTACTTGAAATCCTGCACAAAAAATACGCCATCACCGAAGAAGACCTTATCACTGCCGAGCTTCAGGCAGTGCCCGCTGGCCCGGCACGCTTTGTGGGCTTTGACAAGGCTCTGGTAGGCGGCTACGGACAGGACGACCGCATCTGCGTCTTCACCGCCCTTGAAGCCCTGCTCGAAGCCGAAGCCACAGGGCGCAGCATGGCCGTCATCTTTTGGGACAAAGAAGAAATCGGTTCGGACGGCGCAACCGGAGCCGCCTCGCGCTTTTTACAGTACTGCATTGAAGACCTGACCCAGGCGTGGGCTCCGGGCTTGGCTGCCTCACGCGTGTTTATGCAAACCCGCGCCCTGTCTGCCGACGTTCAGGCCGCTCTGGACCCGGATTATCAGGAAGTGCACGAAAAGCAGAACGCGGCCCTGCTGGGCTATGGACCCTGCTTTTCAAAATTCACAGGTTCGCGCGGCAAGTACGGGGCCAGCGAAGCCGATGCCGAGTATTTTGGCGCACTGCGCAACCTTTATAACAGCAAAAATATCCCCTGGCAGGCGGCAGAACTGGGCCGCGTAGACCACGGCGGCGGCGGCACCGTGGCGCTTTTTCTGGCGGCCTACGGCATGCACGTCATTGACCTTGGCCCTGCCGTGCTTTCCATGCACAGCCCCTTTGAGCTGGCAAGCTGCGCTGACCTGCACACCACGGTGCGCGCGTACCGCGCCTTTCTTGAATCAACTATATAGATAGCGTCTTTTAGTTTTGAAGTTCTTTGTGGGGGAGGCGACCCTTTTGTAAAAGGGTCGCCTCCCCCGCACCCCCTCCTCCTGAAACTCTTACTGTCATTCAATCTGTTGTGGGAAGTCTCCTGACCCTAAACAGTTTTTTTGCGCCAGATCCTTCAAGGCAGGGTACGTTTCTACACTACGTTGCCTTGCACCCTTACTTTCTTTCATGGCAGTTTGCCCAGCATCCTCAATTTTTAATTGCTGACCGACCTTTTCACCATACCAGGATTGTTTTTTTAACGGGCTTTTATTATTATCTATTTTTTCAGCCTGAAGC
>JAQVZK010000083.1:6966-8906 GCA_028708195.1 Desulfovibrio sp. | reverse complement strand
GTCGGTTGGTGGCATCCCGCGCCTGGTTGAGCAAGAGGCAAGTGGGCTGCTTTTGCCAGCAAGTGACGCAGTTGCCCTGGCGCGCAACTGCTGCAGGCTGCTGGATGATGCAGCCCTGTGCGATTCGATGGGGCGTGCAGGAAGGCAAAGGGTTGTAAAAGATTTTTCCTTTACCGCAATGGTAAACGCCCATGAAGACGTTTTCAGCCGATTGAAGAGGTAAATTTGAATTTGCCTACGGAGAATATGTTTATGAAAAAACTTAAAGTTAAACTTGAAGATGTCCACAGCCTGGATGCAAAAACCTCTGGGCACAGCGCAGATACTGTGGTTCTGGTTCTGGCCTCTTCGTGCCACTATGCCCCAGCCAGCACTGCAAAAGCTCCCTTGAGTCATAGGGTCTACACTCTGATATACTCTGCTGTACTGGTCTGCGCCCTGATATTCAGCCAGAATGCGTTTTCAAAAGATGCTCCCCAAGAGGGCGTGGGTTCTGTTTCAGCGCTTCCTGCCAAGGCCGCGGGTGATGCTGCTTTCATCGCAAACGGCGGTGGAGAGAATGGCTTGCCGCCAGAGCAGCCGGTTCGTCTTGTAGAAGTGCGAGAACTTTGGACAGGCTCCCTTTACTCTTCAACCTACAAGGTTGGGGTGTGTTTTTCTGCGGATGGAAGTGTGCGTGGCGTTGTGAAGTTACGTCTGTACAATGGGCAAGTTGACGTGTACCACATCCAAGGGAGTGTCCAAAATAATGAAGTTCGGGCACGCCATTCTTCTGGCCATACATTCAAGGGCCGTCTCGTCTCCGGAGACAAAGTTGAAGGCACCATCAAGCTAAAAAATGGCATGAAAGTACAGCTTGAGGGAAAACGCACTCACGATGTGGCCCTTGCCCCGGAAAATTGTGCTCCTCTGCCAGAATAGACAGCAGCGTGGCTATGAGAAAATTTGTTGTTGCCTGAATTCCATTTTGAAGGAGTAGCTATGTTCTGGCTTTGGTTTGTGCTGGCGGGTTTTAAATGCTTATTGCTGTATGTGTTAGCAAAAACAGGCCAATCCTTGCCGCGCCGCGCCCGGCTTGATGAAGCCGCCAACCGTGCTCTGTCAGAAAATCGTTGGCCCTCCGTAGGAATGATCGTGCCTATGGCTGGTGCGGACAAGCGTATGCCCGCTGCCGTAAAAAGTCTTCTTATCCAAAATTATCCCCAATATATCCCCGTGCTGGTTACGGCTGAAAATGAAGAGCCGGCAGCAGACCTTGTTCGGAGCATCCAGAAGGATTACCCGCATGTGCGTCATGTGGTGGCGGGCCCTGCACATAACTGTGGGCAAAAAAACCACAACAGCCTTCGTGGCATAGCTGCAGTGAAGGATGAAGTTGAGGTTTTTGTTTTTTGCGACAGCACGCACATGGCCAAACCTGGTTTTCTGCGCCACCTTGTGGGGCCCATTGCCGCTGGTGAAGCTGAATTTTCAACAGGTTACCATGTGGTTGTTCCGAGCGACCACCGTCCGGTAACCCTGGCCTATGCCATGTGTGTTTTGCTTATGCGCCTTTTGCAGGCTGTATCCTCGTTTACCCAGTTGTGGGGCGGGGCAATGGCAATGACCCGTGAAGCTTTTGGCAGGTATGCTGTTGAAGAGTTGTGGGCGTGCAATGTTGTTGACGACTGCTCGCTTTCTGCCCGCCTGAAAAAGCTGCGGGTACCTGTACGCCTGTGCCCCGGAGCTCTTTTGCACACAGAGGCCTCCAAGCACGAACGCCATGTCTGGCACGCCTGGATGGACAGGCAGGTACTTTTTCTTAAATTCTGTATGCCCCTGCAATGGGGGCTGTTAGGCTTCATGTGCATCGCCATGACAGTGCCGCCATTGATGGCCATATTCATCCTGCTGGGCGGACTTTTTAACGTGAGTAGCGGCCTGTCTGTATTGTTTGTGAT
>JAQVZK010000083.1:0-6956 GCA_028708195.1 Desulfovibrio sp. | reverse complement strand
GCCGCTGGTTTTTAAGTTTTTTGGACGCAGTAGTCATGTTTGTGCTGGTCTATGTGCACAGCCTGACGGCCAAAAGCATTGTCTGGCATGGCCAGCGCTATGTGGTTGGGCGGTGCGGCAGGGTTATCAGGATAGAGCGCAAGGTTTAAAGCAAGAATGCGAATATTCTTTGCCATGGGTGGCATGAAGTTCGGTATCCGGTATTTTTTGTCAACACCGAAGGGTAGATAGTCTTTGACAGATGCTTCTTCGGACCTATATAGTTATGTGCTAATTTTGAAGAAATAATGTGCTTTCTGGCCATAATCGTCAGAATAAATTGATACTTCACATCCGTGGCGACGTATAGCGTGCTGATTGCAGCACACGCGCTAAACGTCTGTTCAAAGATATTTTTACAGTGGTTTTGCTATGATTGCCATGTCCGACCTTTTTCGCGTCAGCCTTCGTCAGGTTGTACGCCAGCGCGGCTTCGGGGTGATATTGTCTATCGCCCTGGGCATTACGGCATTTATCGTTCTGGCTGTGCTTGGGCGCGAAATTCGTTATAAAGTTGGGCAGGATATGGTGCTGATGGGTGGGGTCAACGTTATCCGCGTTTATATGGATGACGCACAGTACCCCGGCCAACCCATGCGGGGGTTTTATCCCGATACGGTTGAGGCTTTGCGCCATTTGCCCGGCGTGTCCATGGTGAGTGAGAATATTCGTGAAGGTAAGGGTTTTGCCCTTCGCGGTGAGGGAGAACGTACCCTCAATGTTGGCTTCATCGGTATTGACCAGTATTTTTCTGATGTATTTTCTCTGACACTGGTCGCCGGGCGCTTCATGGATACTGAAGATGTGGCTTCGCGCAAGCGTGTGTGCATGCTTGGCCGTGAAGCCGCGCAGGATCTTTATGGAGACCCTGCCAACGCAGTGGGAAAACTGCTATTTTTACAGCAGGATGTTTTTGAAGTTTTGGGCGTGGTCAGTGGGGTAATGCTCGGCAGCTGGTCGCAGGGCGGCTTTTTACCCTTCACCACGATGATTGACAGAAACTGGGCGGGTGACAAGGTTACCCGGCTTTTTGTACGCGCCATAGGTTGGCAGGACGTCTCCCCCCTGGTCAAGGCGATTCCCACTGTTGTGAAGGATTATCAAAGCGCGCCGTACCTTGTGGTACACACTCAGGAAGACCAGCTGGCGCGAATTCAAGACACATTTTTGTGGGTTGAAGTTCTGCTTTGGCTTGGCATTGCTGCTTCCCTTATGCTTGGCGGCTTTGGCATCTGGTATGGTACTTTTGCCGCAGTGCGCGCCCGTACCCGTGAAGTGGGCCTCAAGAAAGCTATGGGTGGGTCTGATGCGGATATATTGGCCCAGTTCTTGGCCGAAGCCCTGTGCAAATCCGTGGCTGGCGGCGTGTTGGGCATTGCAGTAGGCATTTCCTTGGTTCAAGTGGGGGCCTTATCTCTGGGGACCGGGATTTCCTATCCTCTGCTGTTGGCCAGTAGCTTGGGCAGTATCGTCTTTTCTGCCGTTATCGGCGTGGCGGGCGGTCTGTACCCGGCTGTTCAAGCAAGCCGTATGGATGTGGTCACGGCTCTGCGCTTCGAGTAAAAATATCTGCGGCTCTGCCTTGTTTATGAGGCCGGGTCGTTTATGGACAGGGTGATTCATGGCTCCTGTTATTGTCGCCAAAGACTTGTACAAATGCTATGCTGGCTTTGCACCAGTGTTGCGTGGCGTAAATATTGAAGTAGAGCCCGGGGAAATGGTCGCCATTATGGGGCCATCTGGCTGTGGCAAGTCTACCATGCTGCATGTGCTTGGTATGTTGCACGCGCCTGATTCCGGTTTTCTTGAAATTCTTGGTGAAAATGTTCTGAACCTTGACAGAGAACAGACGGCGTCCTTCAGGCGTGGCACTATGGGCTTTGTCATGCAGTCCAGCAATCTTTTCGATCACTCTACTGTTTTTGAAAACGTTGAATTTCCCCTTATCTATGAAAAAGTTCCTCCGCAGGAACGGTGGGAAAGAGTCATCCGCGCTCTGGAGCTGGTGCGTCTTTCTGCGCGGGTGCATTACCGCAGCAACCGCCTTTCGGGTGGCGAGCAGCAGCGCGTGGCCATTGCGCGCGCTATGGTCAATAATCCCCGCATTCTTCTCGCTGACGAGCCTACTGGCGCTCTGGACGCTAAAACAAGCCGCCTTATTATGGATAACTTTCGCAGCCTCTGTCACACTGGTGGTGTGTCGATGGTTGTGGTGACCCATGACCCCACGATGGCCGAGTTTTGTGACAGCGTGTACACGCTTGAAGACGGTCTTTTGCATTGCCGTAAGCGTGAAGTACCGCGTATTGCCACTCAGGGGAAATACAACCTTCTGGCCGGCCCCTTGCCTGTTGTCCGGGGTGCCCTGGTAGCCGAGCGCTTTCCTGAAGCTTCGGGACAGTGCCTCATGAATGAGGCACATCACCTGCACGCTGGCGGTCTGCTTTCACGTATCTACGCCATCCGTGATAACGGGGTGTTAAGTAGCCCCGAGGGGTACGCCTTGCCGCTTGCTGTGCGCCGTATTGGTACCTGGCGCATGTTTGGGGCCTTTATGGACATGTTCCGCCACATGCGGGGATCTTCAGCAAAATTGTGGGGGCTTTGGCGCACCTTGCCCGGGCGCGGCCGCTGGGGGCACTGGCTGTGGGACCATTTGCGTTCCTTTGGCTCCGGGGCGTTGTTGGCTCGTTGGGGGAGGGAAGAAAACATTGAGATGTTTTATGCCGCCGGAGCACACGGGCCCGCCACTGCATCCTGGGTAGCCTCACGCCTGATGGAAGTTCCTTATGCCTTTGCCGTGAAGTCACATGACCTTGCCAGCCCAAGCTTGAACTGGGAAGCCAAAGTAAGAGACGCGTTTTTTGTTCGCTGTGATACAGACGCCACACGCCAAGCCCTGCGCGAACTGATGCCGGATGTGCCAGAGAGCAAGTTTGTCGTGTTGCGTGACCCCTTGACGCTGACACCGCCAGAAGAAGACGCTGATCAGGCTTCTTCAGCCCGCAACCCTGCAAATGAGTTGAATATCCTGGCCGTAGGCACGATTAGCCAACGCAAGGGATACGATGTGCTCCTGCGCGCATGCGCCATCCTGAAAAAGAAGGGGTTGGACTTCAAACTCAAGCTTGTGGGAAGTGGGCCCGAGCGGCTACGTATGCGCCTCTTGGCCTGGCGTCTCGGCCTGCGGGGCAATGTGCAGTTTATGGGGCAGGTTCCTCACGAAAACATGTCTGATCTGTACAGCAAGGCGGAAGTTTTTGTGGCTCCTGGACGCAAAACACGTCAGGGCGATATGGACGGATTGCCTTCTGCCCTTGTTGAAGCCCTGGCCTTTGGGCTGGCTGTGGTGATCAGTGATCTTCCTGGTCAGACAGAAGCCGTATCCAATGGGCGCAACGGGCGGGTGTTCCCTCAAAATGACGCAGCCGCACTGGCCGACATTCTTGAAGAACTGGCCGCAAGTCCTCATGAACGCAGTCGGCTGGGTGATGCGGCCCGCCGTGCTTTGCCCGCTTTTCTTGATGAAGAAGGGGTCGAAGCACGCATGAGCGCTTTTTTCAAAGAAGCTTGTCATAAGCAGTGAGGCGCAGCATGTTAGCGTCCAGAGCCCGAAACGGAATTGCCATGAATTTTGACAATGTGCGCGTGTTGGTAGTGGGCGATGTCATGCTTGATCGCTATATAACAGGCAAGGTTGGGCGCATTTCTCCTGAAGCCCCTGTGCCTGTGCTTGGCGTAAGCAAGCGCTGGTCTGCGCCTGGTGGGGCAGCCAACGTGGCGCGAAATCTGGTGCATCTTGGGGCAAAGGCCGCACTGGTGGGCCTTGTTGGCGTCGATGCCGCCTCTGATGACCTTTGCCAACGCCTTGAGCAGGCCGGTATTGAACACCGCCTCGTATCTTCTCCTACACGCACAACAACCTGCAAGACACGCGTACTCGCTCAGGGGCAGCAACTGCTGCGCCTGGATGAAGAACAGTGCCACAGTCCCACAGCCCAGGAACTTGAGTCCATGTGGCAGGCTGCGCGTGATCTTTTGCCCTCCTGTCATGTGGTTGTCCTTTCCGATTATGGCAAGGGCGTGCTGCTTGAAGACAGTCAGGGGACAAGTTTGTGTCGCCCTGTTATCGAAGAGGCGCATCGCCTCGGCATTCCTGTGCTGGTTGATCCCAAGGGGACGCGGTGGGGGCGGTACGCAGGCGCTGACTGTGTGACGCCCAACCGGCTTGAGTTCGATGTTGTTTGTGGCAGGGCCCCGGACATGCCGCTTGACCGGGAAACGCGCGAAGAACTTGCTACCCAAATGCGTACCAACTATTCCATCAAGAGGGTTCTTATAACCCGTGGCCCCAAAGGCATGGCTTTTTTTACGCCAGACACGCCGCCGCGTTATATCCACGCTGTGGTGCGTGAGGTTGCGGACGTGTCCGGTGCTGGTGATACGGTCATTGCCACTCTGGCTGCCTGTGTGGGCAAAAAATTTCCTTGGGAAGAAAGTATGGATGTGGCCAATGCCGCTGCTGGTGTGGCCGTGGGTAAAATGGGCACAGCGCCCGTCAGCATAACCGAGCTGAAACAGGCCCTGCGTCAGGGGGCAGATAACCCCAAGCTTTATGCGTTGGCAGATCTCATTGAAAAAATTGAAGACTGGCGAAAGAAAGGTGAGAGCGTCGTTTTTACTAATGGCTGCTTTGATCTGCTGCATCCTGGCCATATTTCTCTTGTTCGTCAAAGTGCCGCACAAGGGACTCGCCTTGTTGTCGGGCTGAACTCTGACGCCTCTGTTCGCCGTCTTAAAGGACCAAGCCGCCCGGTACAGAATGAACAGAGCAGAGCCATGCTGCTGGCGGCACTCAATGGTGTTGACGCCGTGGTGTTTTTTGATGAAGACACGCCGCTGAACCTCATTACGGCCCTGCGGCCGGATGTGCTTGTCAAAGGAAGCGACTATACCGTGGAAACGGTGGTGGGAGCCGACATCGTGCAGGCAGGAGGCGGGCGGGTTTACCTGGCTGACCTGGTTCAAGGGTGCAGCACCACCAGTATCGTGCAAAAAATCGACGCTTCAGGCGGAAGCGACCTCCCTCGCTAGGGGCTGTCTCTAAATAACTCTTTTGTTCAACTGGCTGCGTCAAAAGGCTATTTTCTACTTCAGTCATGTACCGTAAGAGTACACTCCTTTTGTAATAAAAGCCTTTTTCTTTGCCCTTGGCGCAAAAGTATTTATTGAGAAACAGCCCCGGGAGGAGACTGTCATGCAAAGAATTTTTGTAGCCGATGTGGGCGGCACCAACTGCCGGTTCGGCAGTTTCGTTCTTGAGCACGGCACACTGGTTCTGGAGTTCTCAACCCGAATCAGCTCCGGCTCTCTGGGCAGTGGCCAAGCATTGTTTACCGCGCTTTCAGAGGCGCTGTCTCAGCCAATTGAGGACGCCGCCGCCGTTGTGGTTGGGCTGGCCGGTCCGGTGGATGGGCAAAAAGGACGACTCACCAACGGCAGCCTCACTGTAGATCTTGCAGTTGTGCCAGCTCTGCGCCATATCAACTGCCTGCTTCTCAATGATTTTACCCTTCAGGCCTATGCCACGTTGATGCAACCAGGAACAGATGCCCTGTGTGTTGCAGGCTCACCATCTAAAAAAGATTCTGGAACCCGTGGCATCATTGGAGCAGGTACAGGGCTTGGAGCCGCCAGCCTTTTGGCTGCGGACGGGGGGTGGGTGCCAGTTCCCAGTGAGGCTGGTCATGTCGCGTTTGCCTTTTTGGGTGACGAAGAGCAAGAATTCCGGCGTTTTTTATGCAAGGAACTGAGGCGGCCTTTTGTCAGTGCAGAAAATGTTCTTTGTGGTGAAGGTCTTGCCCTGCTGCAATATTACCTGACAGGGCAAAAGCTTGCTCCCGCGCAGGTGGGTGAGCAAGCTCTGGCATGCGACACGCCAACCTTGCAATGGTATGCGCGATTTTTGGGCCGTTTTTGCAGGGGCTGGATGCTGTCCACCCTTTGCACGGGGGGCCTGTGGATAGCAGGGGGCATTGCTGCGGCAAATCCGCTTTGTGTTACAAGCCCCGTGTTTGCTGAAGCTTTGCGCTCTTGCCCTGGCGATATCACATCAATTTTGCAGAACACTCCTGTATATCTTATAAAAGATACCGATAGTGGCCTTTGGGGGGCTGCTTTTGCTGGTCAGGTGATGTTGCAGCAAAAAAGTCATGTTTATTCAAATGTACGGCTGTAGCATTGGCTGGTTTACAGTTTATAGTGCAGATGTGATACAACGTGCAAATTTACTGCATAAATTCCAAATAAAACGCCTTATTGCCGATAAATCTGTAGGTGTAGCAGATTGCATTATGCTTGCTGCTTGACCTCCTGATAGAAGTTTTATAACGTACCGAACTCCTTCGTTTCGCAAACAGTAGTGCAAGCACAGGGTGCGGCAGCAATGTCGTATTTTGTGGCTTGTATTTGGCGTTATGGTGCAAGCTACAGTTTTTATGGCATTTTAACGTAAAAATGCCCTGGGGAGTGCCCATCTGCCGAAGTAAAGTCACTGTGTCGAAGGCCTGCTTGCGAGCACGTTACTGTAAAAACAGACGTGGCTGCAGGCAGTTATTGCGTGTTTGAAGCGGCCAACTTTATTGACAGCTTGTGTATTGATTTGCCTGTCAACTATTAGGCTTGTAGAGCCCGGAGGGCAGAAGAGCAGCAGTTTTTTTGCCGAGATTGGGCTTGACAACAATCCTTGATAACAGTAATTTTTACTATCATACGGAGAATGCTATGGCTCAAGTTCAAACGAGAATGACCCGCCAACGCGCGGTGATTTTGGAAGAGTTGCGTAAAACCAGGACACATCCAACAGCAGATGAGCTCTACAGTATTGTGCGAGAACGTCTGCCCAGAATCAGCCTTGG
>JAQVZK010000082.1 GCA_028708195.1 Desulfovibrio sp. | reverse complement strand
CGACCTTATGGTGGCTGCTGAATTATGGCACGAAACAAAGAAATAGAGATCGATACCCGCCTTGGGCGGCGCAGTATCGATGCCGAAAAGGTTGTGCATTTTCCTCGCGGTCTGGCCGGGTTCGAGAATGAGAGAGATTTCATTCTGCTACAAATCCGTCCTGAAGCGCCTCTGCTTATTTTGCAGAGCACAAGCAATCCAATGGTGGGCCTGCTGGTGGCCGACCCATACAGCTTTATGGAAAAAACTGCCTATATACCCTCTGTGGGTGAAGCTGAAAAGCAGCTCCTGCAAATAGCGGGGCTGGATGAAACGGCCATTCTGGTGACCGTCTCCATCCCGGCGGGGCAACCTGAAGCGGCGGTGCTTAACCTGGCAGGACCTATTGTTATCAACTTTCAGGCCCGTCTGGGGCTTCAGGTGCCTCAGTGCGCCGATGGCCCGCAGCAGGTCTATATGCATGGTCTCAAGCCCGTGGGAGAAAGCGGGCAGGAAGAAAAAAGCGAAACCACCTCGCCAGAATAGCTCTTTTTTGCCATAGACGGCGATACGTTGTCTTGGTTTTTTGCAAGGCCCCTTTTTTCAGTTGCTGAAAAAAGGGGCCTTGCCTTGTGGGCTATGTGGCGCAGGCTTGCTTTTCCGTCACGCGTGGGGCGCTTGTGCTGTTGTCGCGCGTGCCGCGCTTTTCAGCTCTTTTTGCGCTGGCGGTCGCATTGACGCCAGGGCCTAAGGTATTATTTATCTATAACAGAGAATTTTCGAGAGTGCGCATTTGCAGCGGCGCACACGCTCTTTTTGGCGCATATATGTGCAAATCCGTTGCGGCTGCAAATACGTGAGGGCGTGCAAATGCTCGGTGTTTAAGGATTTGGAGCGAACTGCACAGACGTGGCTTCAGGACGGCCCATGCGCACGCAGTCGGCGGAGTCTGTCAGGGTGAAAATGCCCGGCAAATGCCAGAAAGTTCCTTCTTGCATTTTTCAGAGTAGAAATTTTTTCAGCCCCAAATTTTTTTCCTTTTATGTTGTTGCTGGTTTTTCATGAGGTTGTTCCCTGAGGGGCGAGAACATATGGAAGGGGTCTGCTAGTGATACCAAAGTTTTTAGGCCCATCCCCTATGCAAGGCTGGTAATCGCAGATATATAACTTTATTCTCGTAGAAAAGCTAACCGATTGGGCAACCAATCGCACACGTGCCCGGGGTGTGTCCGGGTTGTCGAGTGGGGCGCGCGGGCTGCGCCCTCCATTATACAGAATACAGATGTTCAAGGAGGCCTCATGGCAAGCCAGGCGTTGATAAGGGATTTTGAAGACCTCATTGGCAAAGAAAATGTGTTTAGCTCTGAAGCTGACCGGCTGAGCTATTCATATGATTCGGCGGTGCTTACCCCTGTGGTGCCCGCCTTTGTGCTGCGTCCGACCTCTGCCGAGCAGTTGGGCGTCTGTGTAAAAAAACTGTATGACAATGGCCTGCCCATGACCGTTCGCGGCGCGGGCACCAACCTTTCCGGCGGCACCATTCCTGACAATTCTGATACCGTGGTCATTTTGACCACCGGGCTGAACCGCATTCTTGAGATCAACTCTGACGACCTCTATGCTGTGGTTGAGCCTGGCGTT
This sequence comes from Desulfovibrio sp., assembly GCA_028708195.1. Taxonomy (GTDB): domain Bacteria; phylum Desulfobacterota; class Desulfovibrionia; order Desulfovibrionales; family Desulfovibrionaceae; genus Desulfovibrio. The sequence goes on along the minus strand of JAQVZK010000082.1, from coordinate 7,301 downwards.
ATCACTGCCCAGTTTGCCGCCGAAGTGGCCAAGAAAAATTTGTTTTACCCCCCGGATCCCGGTTCTCAGGCTGTGTCGACCATGGGCGGCAATATTGCTGAAAACGCTGGCGGCCTGCGTGGCCTCAAGTACGGCGTTACCAAAGATTACCTCATGGGTATCGAATTTTTTGACGCCACCGGCGAGATTGTCAAGTCTGGTTCGCGCACGGTCAAGTGCGTCACCGGCTACAACCTGGCCGGCATGATGGTGCAGTCTGAAGGTACGCTGGGCATTATTTCGCAGGCCATTTTCAAGCTTGTGCCCCCGCCCAAGGCCTCCAAGGCGCTCATGGCCGTGTTTGACAACGTGCAGGACGCCGCCGAAGCTGTGGCGGGCATTATTGCCGCCCACGTTGTGCCTTGCACACTGGAGCTTCTGGACAACAACACCATCGTGCGCGTGGACGACTTTACCAAGGCCGGTCTGCCGCGTGAAGCCGGGGCCATTCTGCTTATCGAAGTGGACGGACACCCCGCCCAGGTGGCCGACGACGCCGAAGCCGTGGAGCGTGTGCTCAAGACCAACCGCGCCACCGCCGTGCATGTGCCCAAGGACGCCGAAGAAAAATTCAAGTTGTGGGAAGCCCGCCGCATGGCATTGCCCGTGCTGGCCCGCTGCCGTCCCACCACGGTTCTTGAAGACGCGACTGTACCGCGTTCGCAGATCCCTGCCATGATGAAGGCCGTTAACGACATCGCCGCCAAGTACAGGGTTGAAGTGGGCACCTTTGGTCACGCTGGTGACGGCAACCTGCACCCCACCTTCCTTTGCGACAAGCGCGACAAGGACGAGTACCACCGCGTTGAAGAGGCCATTGACGAAATGTTTGATGTGGCCCTCAAGCTCAACGGTACCCTTTCTGGCGAGCACGGCATCGGTACTGCCAAGTCCAAATGGATGGAAAAAGAAACTTCGCGCGGCACCATCTTGTTCTCGCAGCGGCTGCGTCGCGCTCTTGACCCCAAGGGCCTGTTCAACGCCACCAAGCTGGTGGGAATCTAGGAGCCTTACATGAGCAATCTGCATGAACTGTCCCAGCGCCTCATGGCGCTGGATGACAGGATTACAGCCTGTATGAAGTGCGGCATGTGCCAGGCCGTATGTCCTATGTTTGGTGCTTCCGGTATGGAAGCCGACGTCGCCCGCGGCAAGCTGGCTCTTATTGACAACCTTGCCCATGAAATGATTCAGGACCCGGAAGCGGTGTCCGACAAGCTGGGGCGCTGCCTTTTGTGCGGCTCCTGTCAGGCGGCCTGTCCTCCTGGCGTCCAGATTATGGACGTGTTCATGGAAGCGCGGGAAATCGTCAATGCCTATCTTGGCCTGCATCCGGTCAAGAAAATGGTCTTCCGTGCGCTGCTGCCGCAGCCCGGCCTGTTCAACCTGGCCATGCGCATCGGGGCTCCCGTGCAGGGCCTGATGTTCCGCAGCACGGGTGCGCCTCAGGGCACGGTGTGCGCGCCCATGCTCAACTTCATGCTGGGCGACCGCCACATGCGGCCCCTGGCCAAGAAGCCCCTGCATGTGCGTCATGGCGCGCTGGATGAACGTCGTCAGTCCGGCGGCATCAAGGTAGCCTTCTACCCCGGCTGCATGGGCGACAAAATGTACGTGGATATGGCAGAAGCCTGCCTCAAGGTGCTTCGCCATCACAACGTGGCGGTCTTCATGCCCAAGGGGCTGACCTGCTGCGGCATCCCGGCCCTGTCTTCCGGCGATGCCGACGGCTTGGTCAAGCAGATGAAGGTCAATCTCAAGGCTCTGGACGGGGCGGACTTTGACTACATCCTGAGCCCCTGCGGCTCTTGCACCTCCACCATCAAGGAGCTGTGGCCCCGCTATGCAGGCCGCATCGGTTCTGTGGAGAAACGCAAGGTCGATCAACTGGCCGCCAAGGCAATGGATATCAACGCTTTCCTCGTGGACGTGCTCAAGGTGCAGCCCGCCGAAGCTTCGGCAGGCAACGCCACGAGTGTGACCTACCACGACTCCTGCCATCTCAAGAAGTCCTTGGGTGTGGTCAGTCAGCCGCGTACTGTCATGGCCGCCAACCCTGCCTATAAAGTGGTGGAAATGGCAGAGCCCGACCGTTGCTGCGGCTGCGGTGGCTCGTTCAACCTTTTCCACTATGACTATTCGCGCAAGATCGGACAACGCAAGCGCGATAACGTTGTGGCATCAAGGGCTGAAGTGGTGGCTGCCGGTTGTCCTGCCTGCATGATGCAGCTTGAGGACGTGCTTTCGCACAATAAGGACCGTGTGCGCGTTATGCATACGGTGGAAATATACGCCGAAAGCCTGAAATAAAACGGCCGCTCCGGCGGGGAAGAACCTTCTCCGCCGGAGCGACGCGGCATGCCCGCGTAACCAAGAGGACCAAAAGGAGTATCTTATGGCCCCTGTGAACCAGGAACTGGTCGAAACTTTCGCCGCCAAGGCCGCGGCGGTTAGCGCGGTGGTGCAGGAAGTGCCCACCATGGCCGCAGCCCTGCAATATATTGTGGATGTTTGCGCCAGCAAATCTCCCTCTGAAATTCTGGCTGATGAGCCTGGCACGGCCCAGGGACCTCTGAGCCCCAACAATGTCCCCACGCGCGTGCAGCGTGTGGTTGCCGCCCCTGAGCTTGACGAAGCGGACTTTGCCGCCCTGGCCGCCGCCTGTGAAGAAGAGGGCTTTCTCTGCATCCGCGAAGGACTGCGCAACTATCTTGCAGGCATTGACGTGGGCGTTTCCACGGGCATCGTGGGCGTGGCCGCCAGCGCCACCTGTCTGCTTGACACCGACAGCGAAGACGTGCGCCTGACGGGCATGATCTCCGAGGTGTCCATGATTCTTTTGCACAAGTCCGATATCTACCCCGATCTGCCGTCCATTGCCCAGATTTTGCGTGAGCGCATGAGTGCGGCCCCTGCTACCTACACCACCCTGGTGACGGGTCCCAGCCGTACGGCTGACATCGAGCGTGTGGCGGCCGTGGGCGTTCATGGCCCACTGGAACTCCACATCATTCTTTTGGAGGACTAACCCATGCATGACGCCCTTAAAAGCAATTCCGGCTATCACAAAGAACTGGACGAAGCCCTTAACGACGAATTTTTGCGTCGCACCCTCGACACCTTTGCCGTTGCCTATCGCGCCAACCGCGAAGCCGTGTTCAAGGAAGTGGACGAGCGCGGCCTGATCGCCAAGGTTGCCGACGCCAAGGACTACGCCTGTCAGCATATGGAAGAACTGTACAATCAGTTCAAGGCCGAAGCCGAAAAGCGTGGCGTGCACGTGCACCGTGCCGTTGACGCCGCCGAAGCCAATGAAATCATTTCGCGCATTGCCAAAGAAAACAATGTCAAGCGCGTGGTCAAATCCAAGTCCATGACGGCTGAAGAAATCGAGTTGAATCCCGCTCTTGAGGCCCAGGGCCTCATTGTGGACGAAACAGACCTCGGCGAATGGATCATCCAGCTGCGCCATGAAGGCCCCTCGCACATGGTTATGCCCGCCATCCACCTTTCGCGCTATCAGGTGGCTGACGACTTCACCAAGGCCACTGGCGAGAAACAGGATTCGGACGTACAGCACCTGGTCAAGGTGGCCCGTGTGCAGTTGCGCCGCAAGTTTGTCGCTGCCGATATGGGTATCAGCGGCTGCAACTTCGCCGTGGCTGAAAACGGCGCGGTTTCCACCGTGACCAACGAGGGCAACGCCCGCATGGTTACCACCCTGCCGCGCGTGCATGTGGCCATTGCCGGTCTGGACAAGCTCGTGGCCAAGCTGGACGACGCCCTTACGGCTCTTCTGGTGCTGCCCCGTAACGCCACTGCCCAGCGCATCACCTCCTATGTGACCTGGATGTGCGGGGCCGGCCCCTGTGCCGCCAATGCCGACAACAAAAAGATCATGCATGTGGTCTTTTTGGACAACGGCCGCACCGAAATCGCCAAAGACCCGCTGTTCAAGCAGATTTTCCGCTGCGTGCGCTGCGGTGCCTGTGCCAACGTCTGCCCCGTGTACCGCCTGGTGGGCGGCCACAAGATGGGCTACATCTACATTGGTGCCATTGGCCTTATCCTCACCTACTTCTTCCACGGCAAGGAACGCGCCCGTATCCTGAGCCAGAACTGCATGGGCTGCGAATCCTGCGCCAATGTGTGCGCCGGTGGCATTGAGCTGCCGCGCCTCATCCGCGAGATCCGCGCGCGCCTCAATGAAGAGCAGGGCGCTCCCATTGAAGCCAACCTGCTGTCGGCTGTGATGAAGAATCGTAAACTCTTCCACAAGCTGCTCAAGTTCGCCAGTTTCGCGCAGAAGCCCTTTACCCGTGGGGCCCAGTTCCAGCGGCATCTGCCCGCCGTGTTTATGGGCAAACACAACTTCAAGGCCCTGCCCGCCATTGCCAACAAGTCCTTCCGCGACCGCTGGCCTGAGCTTGCGCCCAAGGTGCAAAACCCGACCATGCGCGTGGCCATCTTCAGCGGCTGCGCTCAGGATTTCATCTACCCTGAACAGCTGGAAGCCTGCGTGAAAATCCTGGCCGCCAAGAACGTGGCCGTGGACTTTCCGATGGAACAGACCTGCTGCGGTCTGCCGCTCGAAATGATGGGCCAGCGCAAAACCTCCATTGATGTGGCCAAACAGAACCTTGCGGCCTTCCGCGGGGGCAACTACGACTACATCATCACGCTCTGCGCGAGCTGCGCCGGGCATCTGAAGCACCACTATCCGCAGATTCTCGACAAGGACTATGCGTTGGTGGAAGGCCAGACTTTTGCGACCAAGGTCATTGACTTCAGCTCCTTTGTGCACGATGTGCTGGGCCTCAAGCCTGAAGACTTCCACAAGTCCGGGCAAAAGGTCACCTATCATGCCTCATGCCACCTTTGCCGTGGCCTGAATGTGACGGAAGCCCCGCGTGCCCTTATTGCAGACGCAGCAGAATACGTGCCCTGCAATGAAGAAGATGTTTGTTGCGGATTCGGCGGTAGCTACTCTGTGAAGTTCCCCGAAATCTCGGCCCAGCTTCTGGAAAAGAAGGTCAACAACATGAAGGCTACCGGCGCTGACCGCCTTGTGGTGGATTGCCCCGGTTGCGTCATGCAGATTCGTGGTGGTGCTGAAAAGCAGGGCCTGAAGATCAGGGTCGACCACATTTCTGAACTTTTGGCCGACAATCTGAAGAAGTAACTCTCGTTTAACTTTCCATATAAAGAAGCGCCGCTTGAAAAAGCGGCGCTTCTTTGTATGACCGTGTGCCTGTGAACTGGCCAGCAGTTGCCTGAGCATTTCAAAGCAACATGCACGAGAACCTTCGGGGCATTGGCAGGCAATGCGTTTTGGGCGGCGGCGATGGCATGGCCCTTGGGGGAGGAGATGCATTACGAGGTGCGTCCGTGGCGGACTTTGCCTGATCACGGTCCGGTGCACGGGCGCTCAGTCAACAGCGGCAGTCGCCGCGCAAGTATTTGTCATGGGCTGTTTCCAAGTAAATGATTTTGCGCCAAGGGCCTTTTAACGCCGCCAGTTGGGCAAAAGAATTATTTAGGGACCGCTCCTAGTGCAGAAACTGCGAAGGGATGCGCCACCAGTACCAGTGACTGACGACAGTGGAATCTTGAGGTTCCCATTCTCCGCAGGTCTCAAAGTAGTGCAAAACCTGGATTTCAGTATCACTGAGGGCGCGTCCCTTATCAACAATCTGGCGGATACGAAAAAAGATGGCCAGGCACTCAAAAAGGCCAAGGCAGTCTTCATCCATACTGATACCATTCTGGAGCCGTAGGACAAACTCCTGGTAAAAGGGATTGTCTTCACCCACGCACGTATCAAATGACGAGCAGTTTTCCAGAAGATACTTCAGGCCTTGCGAAAGTAGCCTGTGTGTGGGGCGGGGAGATGATAGCGACGCGCTTGCTGTATACAGTCTTTCCATAGCCTTGTGGTGACAGGAAAGTGGCATGACTCCTCTAGCTAGTTAGTCTGAGAAATTTCTATTAGCAGAATAGCTATAAGATTACAATTTATTCTATAATGGAAGGATTGAGAACAAGAGGTGGACATGAAAAAGAGGAACTCTAAAGGGTTGCTGCAATGCGCCAGCAAAAGATTCCGGCGTGGTCTGTGATCTGGTCCGTCAGCGTGCTTGGCGGCGTGGTTGCAAGTACTGCGGCTGAAAAAAAAGCCTGTACTGTTTGGCAGGAGAAAGGTGGGTTGGTCTGCTGACCGCGCCTTCAATGGACAAAGGCTTGTCAGACAAGCCAAAGGGCTGCAACTGCCCAGGGGCCACATCCATATGTGAGAGTCTTTCTCCGGTGACGTTAAAAACGGGCATGGTGCTGTTGGTATTGCCCGCCGCAAGAGTGCCGAATTTACCGGCAGGTAATATGGTTTCGTTGGTTCCGTTATGAGCGGTAGCGTTGAGCAGACTTGGCACGGGCAGGTCTGTACGCCGTAAAACATCAAGAAAATCGTTGCCTGTACGGCCTACAAAGGTCACCAGCGAGGTGCCATCGCCGTAAACCAGCAGGCTGACCGGCATGGTGCCGCCATGAATGCCCATAAAGGCTGGGCGGCCCCCAGCAGGCATAACAATCCAGGGTTCCTCTGATTGGGTTTTGCTATCACGGGTGCTTTGGGGTTGTGCGGCCTGGGCCCTGTGCCAGACGCCAACCACAAGCCCAAGACACAGAATGCAAAAAGGCAGTAGCTTCATGCCGTTCATATTTTCATATCTCTGCAGGGGTCGCTCTTGTGTGCAGGCCACGCACCGTGACAAATTTTGCCGGGAGTGAGTCTGTTCAGGCCAGGTTGCCCGTTTGGGTGGCACCGGATGAGGTCTCTGTTCCGTAAAGATTGAATGCTGGCGCATTCGCACGACAAATGCCAGAACCAGCGCTGTAAAACCTTGGGGCGTGCAGCAACAGTTTGATGCACTCTAAAAGCTTTAGTAAGGGGCGGCATAATTGTCAAGCCGCTCGAGCCGCTAGATTGCTGAAACGCAACGAAATATGTTGCTACTTTGCACGGCTGCGTTTTGCTGGTTGCGCCGGGGCTGGAGCTGGTTGCGGCTTGGGCGGCATGGGCGGCGAAAGGTCTGGCGGGGCCGGAATCTGTGGCAAATTTTTACCGCTGCCCAGATAGTGCAGAAAAAAGTCGCTCAGTGCGGCGAACATGCTCTTGTGTATCTCTTTTCTGTCTTCCTTGGGTACAGAGCGGCAAAGTTCTGGCAGCTCCGCCTCAAGCGAGGGCGGGCAGGGGGCCATAAGCG
>JAQVZK010000081.1 GCA_028708195.1 Desulfovibrio sp. | reverse complement strand
CCCGCCGAGGATTCGGGAGTGCTTTCTACAATCGGAGCCAGGAAGTTGATGGCCGAGCGCAGGTCGGCAATGCGGGCCGCGCTGATGGTGAGCTTGTCGGAAAGTTCCTGGTCCGTGGCCCCGCGCAGGCTGTCCAGCGAGCTGTAGCCCGCAGCCAGAAGCGCCTCAATGGAAACCTCTGCCACACTGGCAACCTGTTCAAGTCCGTGGCCAATGGCATTGGCCTCATTGTAGCGGGTCTCGGTAAATATATCGACTTTCCAGCCAAGAAGCCTGGCTGCCAGTTTGACGTTCTGCCCCTTGCGCCCGATGGCGTTGGTGAGCTGATCGTCAGGCACAATGACTTCAAGCAGGTTTTCTTCTTCATCCACCACGATGCGCGAAACCAGGGCCGGGGCCAGGGCGTTGCGGGCGTAGGTGGCAATATCTGCGCTCCAGACGACGATATCAATGCGTTCGCCGTGCAGTTCCTGCACGATGTTCTGGATGCGCGAGCCGCGCACGCCCACGCAGGCGCCCACGGGATCAACGTCACGCTCACGGGAGAGCACGGCAACCTTGGCTCGTGAGCCGGGGTCGCGGGCCACACCCATAATCTGCACGACACCATCGTCCACTTCCGGCACTTCGCGGCGGAAGAGGGCGGCCATGTAGTCGCGGTGCGAGCGCGAAATGACAACCTGCGGGCCGCGGCCTTCCTGGCGAACCTCGATAATGAGGGCTTGCACGCGGTCGCCGCGCTTGTAATGCTCACGCGGGATCTGTTCTTCGCGCGGCAAAATGGCTTCGGTGCGGCCAAGGTTGACCACCCATCCGCCCTTGTCGCGGCGTTGCACGATGCCCGAAACGATTTCGCCCAGGCGATCCTTGTATTCGCTGTAAATAATTTCCTGTTCAGCGTCGCGCATGCGCTGGATGATGACCTGCTTGGCAGACTGGGCGGCAATGCGGCCGAGGTCTTCCACCTTGACGCGAAAGCCCATTTCGTCATCCACCTGAACAGACGGGTCGTGCACGAGGGCTTCGGTAAGCTCAATCTGCGTGTCGGGATTGGCCACATCGCCATCAGACATCACGATTTTGAACTGGTAGACCTCAATGTCGCCCGTTTCATCATTATAGGTCACTTCCACGTCCATATCTTCGCTGAAGCGGCGCAGCACAGAAGTGCGCACGGCGTCTTCAAGCGTATCAATGAGCATGTTACGGTCAAGGCCCTTGTCCTTACTGATCTGGTCAATGGCCTTTTTAAGTTCAAGATTCATGTGTGCCTCCGGCTGCCGCCCAGGGCGGCGTAAAATCGCTTGTTCCGGCTGCGGCGCATTTGGGCCGCCCGCGTTACCCGCGCAAAGCAGGTGTCGGGCCTGCCTCAGTTGGCCGTACTGTCGTTATCGGCAATGGCTTTGCCGGTTTTTTTGCCTGACTTGGCCTTCTTTTGGGCCGTCTGCCCGCCGCTGCCCTTGGAGCCGTCTTTCCCCTGGGCTTTGCTGCCCGGCTTTTTGCCCGGCTTTTGCGGCTGCTTGAAAATATACATGCGCGTGGCCCTGCGCACCGCACTCCAGGGCAGAAGCACAGAAGGATGGTTTTCATCCTCAACTTCGCCCTCGGGGCTGATGGTCACGGGTGCCAGCACAAAACCTTCTTCTTCCACCGAGGTGAGGGTGCCCCGCCATACGCGGCGCGGTCCGCCGTGGGCCGCAGGGTCTGTGGAGGCCACCGGCGTAAGCAGCCGTGCTTCCACCACATCGCCCACGTAGGGAGCCATTTGTTCAAGGCTGAAGAACAGTCGGCTCAGCCCAGGCGTGGAAACCTCCAGCACATAGGCGTCGGGAATGCTGTCTTCCACCTCCAGCGCAAGCGCCAGATGGCGCGAAATTTCTTCGCATTGTTCAATGGAGGCCGATGTGGGGGCGGCGGGAGCGGAAGAGGCGGAAGGAGCCCCCTGGGGGTGATCTGACTCTGCGGAACCGCTGTCGGTTGCGGCAGTGGCCGAAAAGATTGCGCCGTCAGGGGCCGCCCCGGATTCTTCGGTCTGGGGTACGGTAGGCACATCCACAAAGAGCCGCACAAGGGTGCGTCCGGCGCGGGCTATCTCGACTCCCCAGACAATAAGGCCAAGGGAGTGGATAACGGGCTGGGCCAGGCGTATGACGGTTTCTCTTAGGGCTTGATCAGTCATTCTTTCCTTTTGTGCGGGGCATGGACCGTCGCAGGGACAAAAAAAAGGGGGCCTATTCAGGCCACCCCGCTGGAACTGTGTTCCGCATCAGGATGTAGTGGTGGCAGGTACTGTCATCCACTTTGAATGCATCCAACTAGCTCACCATATGGGCCTTGTCAAGGTTTTAGTCAAAAAAAGAAAAAGTTGTTTTTTGACCAGAAATAAAGAAAATTCAAAAAATGCCGTAACAACAGAAAGATAGGACGCTTTCACGAATATGGGGCGCATAAAGTGGTACTTATGTTGCACTCTTGTACGCATGTCTGGTCAAAGCTATTTGCGTACAGTTTTATGCAGCACATGGTTCAAAAATCGTATTGCTGTCCATAACCTATGATATGGTTTTCTTGATAGACCTTGTCTACCAGTTATTTTTTTTCAGGAAACACTTTTTGATAATGGGACTATAGTGCCCGAACGTTTCTATTCAGGAGGTCTCATGTCGCTGCAACAAAAAATTTTTGGTCTGGGTGTACTTGCCCTTGCTGTAGCCATAGGTCTTGTCTGGGTTCTGGACCTTATAAATGTCGCGCCCCTGACGGGCCTGTGGGGAGCCGCAACGGGCGGCGCTATCGTGCTGCTTGTTATGGGGCTGAGCCTGCGCATGACGTATGGCGGTGCGTTTCGATCTCTTGCTCTTGGCCTGCGTGGCGGGTGTGCGCCGCACAAGCCCGGTGAACCTGGCTGCTTTTCGCCGCTGGGGGTTCCTGCGGACATGCATGAGGTGTATGCCGCCGCCGCCGATCTTTCGGCCCGGGCCTGCCATTCAAGCGGGGTGCTGCACGGCATTCTTGCCGGTATGCCCCTGGCCTATCTGCTGGTAGATCAGAATGAAAAGGCAACACACACCAATCAGGAATGCCTGAACATGCTCGAAATCGACGGCCCGGTGGAGGATTGCCTTGGCAAAACCCTGGCCGAGCTTTTTTACAACGACCCCGGCCGTGAAACCGCTGTGGGCAAGAGCATCCGGCAGGGGCAGAACTTTCGCAATCTTTCCGTCACCATAACCGGGCACAAGGGCAGGCGCATTGATGTGCTGGCCAATGTTTTTCCCGTGTACGATGAGCACGGCACTTGTCTTGGCGGTCTGTGCCTTTATGTGGATATGACCGCCCTCAAGGAAGCAGAACAGCTCATTACCGACAAGAACCAGCGTATGGAAGCTGCCGCGCAGGAGCTGGATACTACCGTGCAGGAGCTTGCCGCCATTGCCGGTGAGCTCGCGTCTGTCATAGGCCGCTCCAACAAGGACGCGACCAGGGCCTCCCGTCTGCTTAGCGAGGCCGCCACCGCCATGAACCAGATGACGGCCACCGTGCGTGAGGTAGCCCAAAACGCGGCCAGTGCCTCAACCGCCTCAACCCAAACGCGGGATAAAGCGCACGAAGGTGCGCAGGTGGTGCGCAATGCCACGCAAAGCATTGAAGAGGTGCACGACGTTTCAATGGCGCTTAAGAGTGATATGTCACAGTTGAACAATCATGCCCGCGCCATCACGGAAATACTGAATGTTATTTCAGACATAGCAGACCAGACCAATCTGCTGGCCCTGAATGCCGCCATTGAGGCCGCCCGCGCGGGTGACGCCGGGCGCGGGTTTGCCGTGGTGGCGGATGAGGTGCGCAAGCTGGCTGAAAAAACAATGACTTCCACAAGTGACGTCGGCAATGCCATCGGTGCCATTCAGCAGAGCACGGGCAAAAGCATGGCCTCTGTGGATGATGCCGTGAACCAGATTGAGCAGGCCACTGCCTATGCGGGAGAATCTGGCAAGGCGCTTGAGGGCATTGTGGGCACGGTGGAGGACACCGTGGGGCAAATCGGCGCCATTGCCGCTGCCAGTGAGGAGCAGTCTGTGGCGAGCGAGCAGATCAATCGTTCCATTGAAGAGGTCAATGATGTTATGGCGGGTACCGCCAGATCAATGGCCGAAGCCCGGCAGGAAACGGACAAGCTCGTGGCTATCACGGAGCGGCTGTCGGATTTGACGGGGAGATTGAAGGAGTAGTTGGGTTCGCTTGCGCTGCGGCGTGAAAATTGGGGGGAGCCGCCAGGGGCAGGGTTCTTCTCGTAACCTACGGAACCAAAAATAAAAGTTTTAGGGGGAGGCGACCCTTTTACAAAAGGGTCCCTTCCTCACAAAGCTTTTCCAAATCAAACCTCAGCTCTAATATCCATTTTGCGTCAAATGTTGCAGCACGGCCATCTGGTCGGCTTCGCTCTGCGTTATGTCTGCCTCGGGCGAAGGCATACCGGCAAGCGTGGGCTGTTGTTTGGCGTCATTCTGCGGTTGAGGGCTTTCAGCCTCGTTCTGCCCCTGGCCCGGCTGCGCGGCAGATGACACAGCGCCTGTATCCACCAGCGTTTCCGGTTCCATCGGGAAGAGGGTGTCGTGTTGCGGCCCTGTGAGCGCAAAGCTGTCAGCATCAAGCCCTTGCGCTTGCGGCAGCGAAACCTGTCCAATATCCATAATCAAAGGCCCGGTCTGGTCATTCATAAAACTGTCGGCCAGTTCCTCATCCAGTATGTCGTCCAGCATGATGAAAAAATCATCGTCGGGATGCGCTGTATGTGCGCTGTCAGCAGCCGGGTTGTCCGTGTCCGGGGGCGGCGCATCAGCGGGGCCCGCATTCGTTTGAGCCACACCTGGCTGGTTCGTGCTCATCTGGCCCGCATCCGTGTGGGGAGGCGTTTGGGGATCGTCTGTGGCTGTGGCGTTTTCTGGCGTGGGGTGAGTGGGTATGTCCTCATCTGTGACGTAGGTGTTTTCTTCCGCGCTGGTTCCGGCGGAATTCTGTGCTGTATTGTCGGGGTCGTCCACATCGTCGGGCACAAAGAAGAGGCGCATGGCCCCCATGCCCTGCATGAAAGGGGCTTCTCCGGCCCCATTGATGGTCACGGTCACGGTGGTTTGGGCTGTGCCGCCATGCCCGTCAACTACCGTGACCGTGAAGACATCATTAAGCGTTTCGCCATCATTGAGGGCTGTTACGTCGGCGGAGCCCTTGTTAAGCACGTAAGAGTAGGACCCGTTGGGATTGAGATAAAAGGTGCCAAACAGGCCTTGGGTGGTCTGCGCAATGGCCTGTGGCGTGTCGGATTGATCCGGGTCAGTAATGACAAGCTGCCCGTACATGACGGAAACATCGTCTTCAGAAACCGAAAGGTATGCCTGCTGCACCGTTGGGGCATCGTTGGTGCCGGTCAGGGTTATGGTAAGCGGTGTGGTGATTGACTTGCCGCTGGCAGTGACCCGCACCATAAAAACATCAGTGGCGGTTTCGCCTTCGCCGAGTTTTTGGCTTTCGTTTATGCCCAGGGTGCTGAGACTATAGCTGTATGTGCCGTTGCTGTTGAGTGTGAGTGTGCCGTACTCACCTTCCGCACTGCTCTCAAGAGTAAAGACGGGATTGGCAAAACCAGGCACCAGCAAATTGCCCAGCAGGTTTGTGGCATCGCCCACCACTGCGGTGAGGCTGATGCTGCCCAGCAGGCCGCCTGAAATATTCATGGTCAGGCTGTTGGTGGCGGTTGCACCGTGCTCGTCAGTGACGGTGTAGGTGAAGGTATCTGTAAGTGTGGCCCCCAGGACAAGAAACACAACGGGCAAAAGGCCAGTATTGAGTGTGTAGGAGTAAGAGCCGTCAGCGTTCAGGCTGAACCAGCCGTAGTTGCCGCTTTCTCCAGTTTTGGGGATGAAGCGTAAGGTGTCGCTCGTGATGTTATCCTGACTGTTGTCAGGGTCTGTGGGGGTAGGCAGCGTGCCCGTGTACAGGTTGACTTTGTTGTTCATGGCGGCAGTGGCGGGGCCAACGGAAGGCCCATCGTTGGTGCCGTTGATGGTGAAAGAAATTGTGCGCGCGGCCATGCCGCCGTGCCCGTCGTTGGCTGCCACGGTAAAGCTTTCTACAAGCTGCTCGCCCTGCCCTAAGCCCTGAACAAAGGGAAGGGAGTTGTTGAGCGTATAGACGTAGGCTCCGCTGCTGTTAAGCACAAAGCTTCCGTACAGGCCCGCGATGTTCTGTGCCTGAAATGCCGCCGCGTCGCCCAGGTCCGCATCCGTAACCATAAGCGTGCCGGACGACGAAAGAATGCTGTCTTCTTTAAGTGTTGTGGTGACAATTGGCGCGATGACAGGATTGTCGTTGGTGCCGTTAATCGTAATGGTCAGGGTGCTGGAAGACGTGTCGCCGTGCTGATCTCTGGCAACATAGGTAAATATTTCAGTAAGCTGTTGGCCCAGGCCAAGCTGTTGGACAATGGGCAGGGCGTTATTGAGACTGTAGGTGTAGGTGCCGTCAGCCAGCAGATTGAAAATGCCGTAGAGCCCCGGCGAGCTGGTTTTGGGCAGAAAGCTGACCGTGTCCCCAGTGTCAATATCTGTGGGGGTGGGGAGTGAGCCGCTGATGCTGGCCTGATCTTCATTGATGGCCGCGGTGGCCGCGCTGACCTGCGGGGCGTCGTTGGTGCCGCGAATGGTGACGGTGATGGTGTTGGACGCGGTTGCACCGTGCTGATCTGTGACGGTGTAGGTAAAGCTTTCGTCAAGTTGCGCGCCCACACCAAGCTGCTGTACCGCAGCCAGGGCGTTATTGAGGCTGTAAGTGTATGTGCCGTTGGCCAGCAGGGTAAACGTGCCGTACAGGCCCGGCGCGCTGGTTTGGGGCAGGTATGCGAGGCTGTCACTTGCGTCGGTATCTGCAGGTACGGGCAGGGTGCCGCTGACGCTGGCCTGATCTTCATTGATGGCGGCGGCCGCCGCGCTGACCTGCGGGGCGTCGTTGGTGCCGCGAATGGTGACGGTCAGGGTGTTGGTGGCTGTTGCGCCGTGCTGGTCTGTGGCCGTCTAGGTGAAGGTTTCTGTAAGCTGCTGGCCCACACCAAGCTGCTGGATAACGGGCAGGGCGTTGTTGAGACTGTAGGTGTATGTGCCGTTGGCCAGCAGGGTGAACGTGCCGTAGAGCCCCGGAACATTGGTTTGGGGCAGAAAGTTGACTGCATCTCCTGTATCAATATCTGTAGGCAGGGGGAGCGAACCGCTGACGCTGGCCTGATCTTCATTGATGGCGGCCGCCGCCGCGCTGACCTGCGGGGCGTCGTTGGTGCCGCGAATGGTGACGGTCAAGGTATTGGTGGCTGTTGCACCGTGCTGGTCTGTGACGGTGTAGGTGAAGGTTTCGTTCAGTTGCGCACCCACGCCAAGCTGCTGTACCGCTGGCAGGGCGTTATTGAGGCTGTAGGTGTATGTGCCATTGGCCTGCAGGGTGAAAACGCCGTAGAGGCCCGGGGCATTGGTTTGGGGCACATACTGGGTGCTATCTCCCGCGTCCACGTCAGAGGCTGCGGGCAGAATGCCGTTGGCACTGACGCTGTCTTCATAGATGGACGTGGTGGCAGCGCTGACCTGCGGGGCATCATTGGTGCCGTTGATGGTGATGGTCAGTATGTTGGATGCGGTCAGCCCGTGTTGATCCATAACCGTAAAGGCGAATGTTTCGTTCAGTTGCTGCCCGACGGCCAGTTGTTGCACGACAGAGAGAGTATTGTTGAGCGTGTAGGTATAGCTGCCGTCAGGTTGCAGAGAAAAAACGCCGTACAGGCCAGAAATACTGGTCTGCGGCACATACTCGACAATGTCGCCCTCGTCCCGGTCATTTGGTGCGGGCAGCGTACCGCTGACGCTGGCATCATCCTCATTGATGGCGGCAGTGGCCGCGCTGACCTGTGGTGAACCGTTGGTGCCGCGTATGGTGATGGTTATGGTGTTTGACGCCGTTGCGCCCTGCTGATCCGTGACGGTATAGGTAAAGGTTTCTGTAAGCTGCTGCCCTGCGGTCAATGCCTGCACCACGGGCAGGGCATTGTTGAGGCTATAGGCATAGCTGCCGTCGGGCTGCAGGGTGAAGGTGCCGTACAAACCGGGATTGGCCTGTGCCACAAACTGGGCGCTGTCGCCCGCGTCCACATCCGTGGGGGTGGGCAGGGTGCCGCTGACATCCGCCTCATCTTTTTGGATAAAGGCGAAGGACGCGCTGACCTGTGGCGCATCATTTGTACCGTTAATGGTTACTGTGAGGGAGTTTGTGTCTGTGCCGCCGTGACCATCAAAAACCGTGTAGGTGAAGGTTTCGGTAAGCTGCGCGCCCACGCCAAGCTGCTGCACCGCAGGCAGGGCGTTGTTGAGGCTGTAGGCGTAGCTGCCGTCAGCCTGCAGGGTAAAGGTTCCGTACAGGCCGGGGTTGGTTTGTGGCACAAATTGCGGGCTGTCGCCTGCATCCACATCCGTGGGTACGGGCAGGGTGCCGCTGATGCTGGCCTGATCTTCATTGATGCCCGCTGTGGCCGCGCTGATTTGCGGGGCGTCGTTGGTGCCGCGAATGGTGACGGTTATGGTGTTGGACGCGGTTGTGCCGTGCTGGTCTGTGACAACGAAGGTGAAGCTTTCGGTAAGCTGCGCGCCCACGCTAAGCTGCTGCACCGCAGGCAGGGCGTTATTGAGACTGTAGGTGTATGTGCCGTTGGCCTGCAGGGTGAAGATGCCGTACAGGCCCGGCGCGTTGGTTTGGGGCAGAAAGTTGACCGCATCCCCTGCGTCAATATCTGTGGGCAGGGGGAGCGAACCGCTGACGCTGGCCTGGTCTTCATTGATGGTGGCCGCCGCCGCGCTGACCTGCGGGGCGTCGTTGGTGCCGTCAATGATGACGGTCAGGGTA
>JAQVZK010000080.1 GCA_028708195.1 Desulfovibrio sp. | reverse complement strand
TGCAGGCCTTGTCCAGAAAGAACATCATGAGGGGGGGGATGTCTTCGGGGTGGTCCCGCAGCGGGGGCATGCAGATGCTCAGCACGCGCAGGCGGTAGTACAGGTCTGCCCTAAACCTGCCACTGCTGACGAGCTGTTCCAGAGGTCTGTTGGTGGCCGCTATGATGCGCACGTCCACCCGCAGTTCCTTTTCGCCGCCGATTTTACGGAACCCCTGGCCATCCAGCACATGCAGAATTTTGGCCTGCATGCTCAGGGGCAGTTCGCCTATTTCGTCCAGAAGCAGGGTGCCTTTGTCTGCCAGTTCAAAATAGCCTTTTTTCCCGGTTCTGCTGGCCCCGGTAAAAGCGCCTTTTTCATAGCCAAACAGCTCTGACTCGATGAGGGTCGAAGGAATGGCGGCGCAGTTGACAGAAATAAAGGGGCCGTTGGCGCGCGGGCTTTTTTGGTGGATATAGGAGGCCGCGTAGGTTTTTCCCGTGCCTGTTTCACCAAGAATCAGAATGCCGGAGGGTGCCCTGGCCGCCTTTTCCAGCTCAACCATGCAGCGGCGCATGAGCTTGCTCGTGGCGATAAGTCTTTTTTCGCTGTTGCGGGACACGGCAACCGTCTCATCCTGTAGCAAAAAGGCGGTACGCTCTGCGTCGGCCAGGCGTTTTTGCAGGCTCTCAAGCTCGGTGATGTCCCGAATACAGGCCACCACACGCCAGATATTGCCCTTTTTGTCAAAAATGGGCGTGCTGGTATTAAGACAGCGGGTTCCATTGGGGTAGTCATCAAAGCGGGTGATGATTTTTTTCTGTTCCAGGGCCTCAAGGGTTACGGCGGCAGAAAATTTGCCCTCAAGCAGGGGAATGGAAACGGATTTGCCGATCATTTCTTCGGGTTCGATATTGGCGATGCGCTTCAAGGCCTTGTTGACGTGCAGGGTTGTGCCGTTGCCGTCGATGATCCACAGGCCGTCATGCATTGAATCCATGATGGCGTTCAGCTCTTGACTGATAAGATGCAAATTCGCTTCTTCTTCCCCCGCCTGAACCTCATGCAGCAAAACGAATCTCCGTTTGCCGCGGCCATGCGGGGGCTGCGTTGTGCCCATCCATTTCCAGCCAAGAGTCCAGCTGCCCGAGGCCAGCAGAATTCCCATGCGGGCATCGGGGCTGCTCTCACGCGCCCTGGCCACCAGCGCCTCGCCGCCATTTTGCCGCAACAGGTCCAGAAATGACCGGGGCCGCTCGATCTGTTGTGGGTTGTCATTTTCATCAGTGGAGCCTGATGTACCACTGAAACGCTGTGCAAGAAGACGGAAGGAATGGTTGCATGCCTCTATTGTCCACTGTTCACCCCGGCAGATGGCAGCACAAGTATTGGCAGGCATAAGGTTTAGGAGGTCCATTAGGCCGAATATAGACTTGTCCATATGGCATCTCATTTATTTTTCAACAACAGCCAATTCAATGCTGCATCGGAACTTGAGAAAAATATACTTTGTGAGGCAGTATTGCATTATCACCATGCAGAGTGCAAGTCAAGAATGCCAATGTTTAAGATGTGTTATATGACTTAACCATGTGGAACGCTTCTTGTATTATTCTGGTGCAAGCATCAACTACAGTCGGGCTGGCCCCCCGTGCATACCGAAAAATACGGCAAGCGGTGGGCCTCATGTGAGCACCAAGATTGTCCGGCAGCGGCAACTAACACCTATAATGCACTTGTATTGGAGGATGAAATGCCCAAAATGACGCCCAGTGAGGCCATGACAGAAGTTTTGGTTCAGGAGGGAGTAAACCATATCAGCGGTATTCTCGGTTCTGCTTTTATGGACATGCTGGATCTGTTCCCCGCAGCCGGGATTGATTTTATTTCAGTACGGCATGAGCAGACGGCCGGGCATATGGAAGATGCCTACAGCCGCCTTACCGGCAGGGCTGGCGTAGTTATCGGGCAGAACGGCCCCGGCATCACCAACTACGTGACGGCCGTGGCCACGGCCAACATGGCGCATTCGCCCATGGTGATTCTTTCGCCCAGCGCGGGCAGCATTTCTGTTGGCTGGGACGGCTTTCAAGAATGCGACACGTGGAACCTGTTCAAGCCCATTACCAAAGCCTCGTTGCGCGTGCCGCACCCCAAACGCGCCGCTGACATCGTGCGTACGGCCTTCCGCATTGCCTATGCCGAACGTGGCCCCGTTCTTGTGGACATTCCCCGTGACTATTTTTACGGCGAGCTGGATGAAGACATCCTGCATCCCTCACAGTACCGGGTGGCCCCTGGCGGTATCGGTAATCCCGAGCATTTCGCCGCTGCTGTCGAAGTGCTCAAAAACGCCAAAAATCCGGTGATCATCTCCGGGCGTGGCGTGGTGGATTCTGGCTGCATTGAAACCATCAAGGCTATGGCCGAACAGTTGGGCGCGCCTGTTGCGACCACCTATCTGCACAATGACGCCTTCCCCTGCGATCACCCGCTGTGGACTGGCCCCATAGGTTATATGGGGTCCAAGGCCGCCATGCGCATTCTGCAAAAGGCTGACGTCATTCTGGCCGTGGGCACCAGGCTGTCTTACTTTGGCACCCTGCCGCAGTATGACATCAACTACTTCCCCAAGACCGCAAAAATCGTACAGATCGACATCAATCCCAAGCACATCGCCAAGACGCACCCCGTGGCCGTGGGCCTGTGCGCCGACGCCAAGGATGCCGCCGAGGAACTGTTTGCCCGCGTGCGCCATGCCGTGCCCGCCAAGACCGACCTGACCCACGTGCACAATATGGTGAAGGACGAATTGCAGGGCTGGTACGCAGAGATAGCCCTCATCGCCGACGAACCTGTGGAAGCCGGGCGCATGCATCCGCGCAAGGCCCTGGAAGTGGTGGGCAAGTTTATTACAGATAACGACGCCATTGCCACCACAGACATCGGCAATACCTCGTCCACAGCCAACAGCTACCTGCGTTTCAAAAATCCCAAGCGGCACGTGGCCACACTGACCTTCGGCAACACGGGTTTTGCCTATCAGGCGGCCTTGGGCGCGCAGTTGGCCTGCCCCGAAGACCTGACGGTAGCCATTGTTGGTGACGGCGCGTGGGGCATGAGCCTTTTTGAAGTGCCCACCGCCTGCCAGTACAACCTGCCCGTCATTGCCACGGTATATAACAACGGGGCGTGGTGCGCAGAAAAGAAGAACCAGGTGGACTTTTATAACAACCGCTTCGTGGGCGCGGACATCTGGTCCAAGTCTTACGCCAAGATTGGCGAAGCGATGGGCGCAGACGGTTACACGGTCAACACGCAGAAAGACCTGGCCGAAGCTCTTGAAGCGGCCAAGAAGAACCGTCGCCCCGCAGTTATCGAAATTATGACTGACGGCACACGGCTTGCGCCGCCTTTCCGTAAGGACGCTCTGGCTCTACCGACCAGATTCTTGCCGAAGTACGAGCATCTCGACAAGAAAAACTTCAAATAAGCGATAAGGGCGCGTCCGGGGCAAACCGGGCGCGCCCTTTCGGTCATGGAGGCAACTGTCGCGCGTTACGCCCCGGCTGGCAAAAAAAGTCGGCCCCCTGATGCAATGCATCAGGTTTCAGTCAAGGCAGGCTTTGGGTTTTATATAGTCAGGCCAAATAACGGTGCCGTATAACCGGCGCTTTTCAGACCGGCGGGGCTGCTGCGTACTATCAATCCAAAGGAGTTCGTTAGTGTCAGAAAAAACTCCAAATAAAATTCAAGTCCGTAATCTGACGAAGCGATTCGGCAGCCTGACGGTGCTTGACAATATCAATTTCAGTGTGGCCAGGGGCGAGCTGGTTGCCATTGTCGGGCCTACCGGCTGCGGCAAAACCACCTTTCTCAACATGCTTTCAAAGCTCATGCCCGCCACCGAAGGCAATATTCTTATTGACGGAGAAGAGGCCAACCCGCGCACACATAATATTTCTTACGTATTCCAAGAGCCGACTTGTTTGCCCTGGCGTACTGTGCGGGAAAATGTGGCCTACGGCATGGAGATCAAGGGGGTTCCCCACGGCGAGCGCATGAAGCGCAGCGACGCCATTATGGAACAGGTGGGGCTCTCAAGCTGCGCGGACCTGTATCCTAATCAGGTTTCTGCCAGTATGATTCAGCGCATTGCCGTTTCCCGGGCCTTTGCCGTCCAGCCGGACCTCTTGCTCATGGATGAGCCTTATGGGCAGCTTGACGTAAAGCTGCGCTATTACCTTGAAGATGAGCTGGTCAATCTCTGGCGTACGCTCAACAGCACCATTCTTTTTGTGACGCACAATATTGAAGAGGCCGTTTATGTGGCCGACCGCATTCTTGTGCTCTCCAATAAGCCAACCACCATAAAAGCTGAAATACATGTGGATATTGAGCGTCCGCGCAAGCTGACGGATCCGCGCTTTGTGGAACTGCGCAAGCAGGTGACCGAACTGATCCGCTGGTGGTAGCCATCAAGGCTTCGGAACCATAGAAGGAGACTACCGCATGGCTTATCAAGAAGTAAAAGTAAGGCAACCTCTGCTACTTACCATATTGCCCGTTTTGAGTCTGGCCACGTTCTTTTTTGGCTGGCAGGCTCTGGTCACATACGGGATCATTCCTAATGAACTACTGGCTTCGCCCACCCAGGTGTTTCAAGCATTTCTGGACAAACTGCACGATCCCATGCCTGACGGCGCGGTGCTCTCGACGCACATCTGGACCAGCATCAAGGAGGCCTTTCTTGGCTACAGCCTTTCTTTGCTGGTGGGCATACCTCTGGGGCTGGCCATGGGCTGGTTCAAGATTGTGGAAGGTCTTGTGCGGCCCATATTTGAGCTGATCCGGCCCATTCCACCCATTGCGTGGATTCCCCTGACAGTTTTCTGGTTCGGCATCGACCTTACAGGCAAGGTATTCATCATCTGGATCGCAGGTATTGTGCCCTGCGTCATCAACTCCTACGTGGGAGTAAGAATGACCAATCCCGCCCTGATCCAGATGGCGCGCACCTATGGGGCCAATGACTGGCAGATATTCAAGGGCCTGTGCATACCGTCGGCCCTGCCGATGGTTTTCGGCGCTCTGCAGATCGCCCTGGCCTACTGCTGGACCAACCTTGTGGGCGCGGAACTGCTGGCCGCCGACTCGGGCCTTGGCTTCCTCATCACCATGGGTGGGCGTTTGATCCGTCCTGACATAGTGCTGCTTGGCATGATCTGTGTTGGCCTGTCTGGCGCCGCCATTGGCGTCGTCATCGACTACATTGAAAAGACGCTGCTGGCTGGCATCAGGAGGTAGGCATGAGTTCACATATTGCCAATGAAACCGTGGGTCAAATCAAGGAATCCCGGCCGCTGAGCGTCATGCTCATTCTTACCAACATCTATTTTTTATACGGTGTTTCTCTGCTGACCTTCTTTGTTGTCTGGGACCGTGTGGCAGCCCTGAAGGTTTTTGACGATTCTCTTGCCCGGCCCTCTGATGTGGTCATGCAGATCAAGATGCTCATGAGCATGAAATTTGGCGGTACCAATTTGTGGGGGCACATCTGGGCCAGCACGTTGCGCGTGCTCATGGGCTTCAGCCTGGCTGCCGTGGTGGCCGTGCCTCTGGGCCTCTTTATGGCGCTGAACAAATATGTCAACGCCATCGTCAAACCTCTTTTTGACCTGCTGAAGCCAATGCCGCCCATAGCCTGGGTGTCTCTGGCCATTTTATGGTTCGGCGTGGGCGAGTTTGCCAAGGTTTTCATCATTATTATCGGTACATTCGTGCCCTGTTTGCTCAACTCATACAACGGTATCCGCCTGGTCGAGCCGGAACTGTACGATGTGGTTCGCGTGCTGGGCGGCAACAGAAAGGACGAAATATTTCAGGTGTCCTTTCCCGCGTCATTTCCCTCAGTGTTTGCCGGATTGCAGATATCTATGAGCATCGCCTGGACGTGCGTGCTGGCAGCGGAACTTATGAACGCCCGTGACGGCATTGGTTTTCTTATCAAGCGTGGCATGGATACGCACCAGCCCGCTCTGGTGCTGAGTGGCATGATTTTGATTGCCGCTTCTGCATGGTGCACCTCTCAGGTTCTGACCGTGATGGAACGCAAGTTCTGCCCCTGGCGGCGCAGTATTGATAACCTGTGATAGCCTGTTGGCAGCGAAATTGAGGGAAACGGCATGGAAAAACTCACCAAGATTGAATGTAACGATATCAGCAAGACCTTCATCCAGAAGGGCAAGGTTGAAGTGCCTGTCATAAAGGACGTGAACCTGGCTGTGCATGAAAACGAGTTTCTGGTCATCCTTGGCCCTGGCCAGTGCGGCAAATCGACGCTTCTGCGGATCATTGCCGGGCTTGAAGTGCCAGACAAGGGCTTTGTCACCATGCCCGATGGCCCCATTGTGGGGCCAGGGCCAGACAGGGGACTGGTTTTTCAGGGCTATATGCTTTTTGCCTGGGAAACCGTGTTCGGTAATGTAGAGATGGGCCTCAAGTTGCGCAAGGTGCCCAAGGCAGAGCGGCGTGAAATAACCATGTACTACATCAACATGGTTGGCCTTACAGGGTTTGAAAACCATTACCCCCACGAGCTTTCCGGGGGTATGAAGCAGCGTGTGGGCATTGCCCGGGCCTATGCAAACAGCCCATCGGTCATGCTGATGGACGAGCCTTTCGGCCAGTTGGATGCCCAGACCCGCATGTTCATGCAACAGGAAATAACGCGCATCTGGGAACAGGAAAAACGCACCATCCTTTTCGTGACCAACAACATTGATGAAGCTCTTTTTCTGGGGGATCGCATCATTCTTATGGAAGGCAAGCTGCCAGGAACCATCAAGGAAGAATTCATAGTGGATATGCCAAGACCCAGAGAACACACGGATATGGCGCTTCTGCATATGCGTGAAGTCATCGCTGACCGTACAGAGCTTGTTTTGTAGGTCAAAAAATACGGGGCACCGCGCGGCAACCCGGCGTGAGTGTCAACATGCTCATGATCCTTCCCATATCCCGGGGGGGCGCACATTGTGAGGGGGCTATGGATACAGCAACATCGCATGCGCTTATTCTAACTGCCGCCGCCGTAGTCATATGGCATCTGGCCAGGACGCTGCTTATGCGGGCATATGGGCGTAAGGCGGAAGCCAGGGGCGGGCAGACCAGTGAGCCTTTGTCCGTTGATGACCTGGAAGCCAGACTGAAGGAAATGTACGCCATCAGAGCGCGGTACCGTCTTGGCACAATCACGTGCTGCGTGCTGGCCCTGCTGGTGTATTTTTCTGGCGGGCACAGGCTGTTGCTGCTGATGCCCCTTGGGGTCGCCTGCTGGTGCCAGTATGGCATTTACAAACACAGAACCATAGGCCGCCTGACTGAACTCAGGCAGCAGCGGCTGGGGAGGGCAAGTATTGAAGGGGTGGCACAGAACAGGCAACCCTAGAGTTTCAGCGTTCTGTCATCGGAAACACCATACGTTTTTTACACGCCTGGAGGTTTTATGAAAAAGTTTTTTCTTCTGACTGCCGTTCTTACCGCGGTCATGCTGTTGGGCGTCACCCTCTGTATGGCACAAAACCCGGTCAAACTGCGTTCAGCCTGGATGGACGAACACGAAACATTTCTCGTTTGGTATGCGCATGAAAAAGGCTGGGACAAGGAAGAAGGCATTGACCTTGACCTGTTGTACTTTGACTCCGGCATGGCTCAGCTCAACGCTTTGCCCGCCGGTGAATGGGTGCTTTGCGGCACAGGCGCGGTACCGGCCATGATGGGCAACCTGCGCTACAACACCTATGTCATTGGCATTGGCAATGACGAATCAACCACCAATGCCGTCATGGTGCGGCCAGACAGCCCCGTACTTAAAACCAAGGGCTATAATCCCAAGTATCCCGACGTGTACGGCCACCCCGACGATGTCAGGGGCAAAACCATTCTTGCTACCACGGTGTCTTCTTCGCACTTCGCCCTCAGCCACTGGCTGCGCGTGCTGGGCCTCAAAGACGGCGACGTGACCATCAAGAATATGGATCAGGCCCAGGCTCTGGGAGCTTTCAGCACGGGCATTGGCGACATGGTTTCTCTGTGGGCCCCCCATATGTACGTGGGTGAAGAAAAAGGCTGGAAGGTCGCTGGCACTCCCCAGACTTGCGGTGTGGGCCTGCCCATCAGCCTCATTGCCGACAAGAAGTGGGCGGACGCAAATCCAGAACTCGTGGCCAAGTTCCTGCGCGTGTATCTGCGGGCGGTCAACATGATTCAGGCGCAGATGAAAAAAGACCCCAAGGCCCTCGTGCCCGAATACAAGCGGTTCTTCCTTGAATGGGCCGGTAAGAATTATTCTGACGAGATGGCCCTGAAGGATCTGCAGACACACCCCGTATTCAATTTTGAAGAACAGATAGAGCTTTTTGACACCAGCAAGGGGCAGAGCACTGCTCAGAAGTGGCATGCTGACGTGGCCTCTTTCTTTGCAGAAGTTGGCCGCATCAACAAGGATGACCTTAAAAAGGTCGGCGACGGCACCTACGCGACAGACAAGTTTTTGAAGAAGGTAAAGACACCCATCCCTGCCAACTGATGATCTGATTGTCGCCCGCTCTGCTATCTGGGCAGGGCGGGCGATCTGAGCAAAAAATACGGACTATGATCGCAGGCAGAAGGTTTATTTTCGCTCGGGAGGGCAACATGACGCAGATCACCATCAGAAACTATATTAATGGCCAGTGGCAAGAGGAAGCAGGAGCGCCCACAGTGCCCCTGTACAATCCTTCTACTGGCGAACAGATTTCGCAGGTTCCCCAGTCCGGGCCAGAGACTTCGAAAATGGCTGTGGATACGGCGGCCGCGGCCTATCCCGGCTGGCGCAGAACCTCCATCGGCAAGCGTGTGGCCTATATTTACAAAATGCGCGAAGCCCTGCTGCAAAGAAAGGAAGATCTGGCCCAGGCCATTGCGCTGGATCAGGCCAAGCATATTTCCGAG
>JAQVZK010000079.1 GCA_028708195.1 Desulfovibrio sp. | reverse complement strand
CTTGCTTTCCTTTTTCCTCTTAAGCACATCATTGGCGAAAAGACGATACAGGGCATACACCGCCAAGATCAAAATAAGCCATTTCCACATCAGTCATGCTCCTTAGACCTGTGTGAACACAGCGCCGAATTCACTGGAGTTTATGGCTTCGGCAATCTGCCTGCAAGCCGTTGCAAACGCTATCACAGAGAGCGCTTCACGTCACTGAGAAATTCTTTGCCCGCCCTTCACATACCGCAGGCGAGAAAGCCACGTTGCAGCCGAAATACCGTCGATCATGATGTCAGGGGCGATGTCCAGCAGCGGCACCAGGGCAAAGGCGCGCTGTGTGAGGCGAGGGTGCGGCACAAGACAGTGGACATCACTGCTCTTCTCCTCTCCAAAAAGTAGCAGGTCCGCGTCAATGGCCCTTGGGCCATAACGCAGGGCAGGGTCTGCGCTGCGCACACGGCCAAGCCCGGCTTCAAGCTCAAGCAGGGCATCCACAAAAGAGCATGGCCGCCATTGAGGGCCTGCAGCAAGTGCAACCACCTGATTTAAAAACCAGGGCTGATCGGCATAATCCTGCGGTGCAGTGCTGTAAACGGGCGATGCTGCCTGAAGGCGTGCGTGGGGCAGCCTGGCCAAAGCCTGACAGGCCAGTTCAAGCATATTTTCTGCATCGCCGCTGTTGGAGCCCAAGCTTACAAAAACCTGATAATCTTCAGTCATGTGCGTGATTATTCCTTCTTTTTGGAGGAGGACCCTTTTGGATTTGGAAGAGCTTTGTGGGGGAGAGCCCCCCTTTTATAAAAGGGTCTTCTCCCCTCCTCCCGTCCCCCTAAAACTTTTATTTTTCAGTCTGTTAAAGACACTCGTCTGACCCTCAGCAGTGTTCGGAGCCCATACCGTTAGAGTTCACAAAGTCCGCGCCTTCAGGCAAGTTACCGTCGCAAAATAATCGCTCAAGTGGCATGCGGCGGCAGCCTCGGCGCGGCATTCAAGCTCGTAGCATGCGCTAATCAGGATTAAAAGCGGCCTCTGGCATGCATCCAGCCGTAGTGGTTGCAAAAAACTTGCTCGCAAGGCCCAAGGCGGCTAGCATGAACCCATGACTGAAACCGCACTGCCCCTATCTGTTTCTCCCTGCCCATTGGCCACCCTGTTGCCCTTGTGGCAGGACCATCTTTTGGCCCAAAGGGGGTTGTCGCCACAAACGGTTCTTTCCTACAGCCAGGACCTTGAAAATTTTTTCCTTTTTCGTCAGGAGCTGGCCGACGGCGCTTCATTGTCGCCCAAGCCTGACGAGCAGGAGATTTTTCTTTATCTCGCATGGCTGCGGGCTCGTCAAAATACTGGGCGTACACTGGCAAGGCGCTTGTCAGCCCTGAGGGCTTTCTTTGATTTCGCCTTGCAAGAGGGTGTCATCAAGGTCAACCCCGCCCAGTTGATGGACAACCCCAAGCTGCCACAACACCTGCCAGAAGTCTTGAGCCGTGAAGAAATGGAAAACATGCTGGCCCAACCTGATATGCGTGAACGCGGCGGCCAGCGTGACCGCTGTATGCTTGAGCTGCTTTATGCTGCAGGCTTACGCGTATCAGAACTTTGCGGCCTGTGTGTGCCGGACCTTGACCTGCAGCGCGGTCTGGTGCGCGTGTTTGGCAAGGGAGCCAAGGAAAGGCTTGTGCCTCTGCACGACTTCATGCAGCGCCTGCTTGAAGACTATATCAGCCATTGGCGTCCGGCGTTTTCTCCCACAGGCAACCAGCTTTTCGTCAACCGTTCCGGCCGGGCGCTTACCCGGCAGTATATCTGGAAAATGGTAAAAAAATACGCGCTTGAAGCCCATATTCGTCGTCCCATTTCACCACACACCTTTCGCCATTCCTTTGCTACGCATCTGCTCGAAGGCGGTGCTGACCTGAGGGCCGTACAACTGCTGCTGGGGCATGCCGACATCAGTGCCACAGAAATCTATACCCATGTTCAGGCAGAGCGCCTGCGCGGCATCCACCGTCAATTCCACCCCCGGAGCCAGATGTGAGCGCTGCTAAAACCACACTTATTACCTGCCACGCCAATGCAGATTTTGACGCCTTTGCCGCCATGCTTGCGGCCCGCCACCTGTACAGTCCCCATGTGCTGCTTTTTCCCGGCAGTCAGGAACGCGGCCTGCAAAAACTCTATGCCAGTCTTGACACCAAGGCATACAATTTCGCCGACAATGGCAACCTTGACTGGGACTCCTTTGAGCGGCTTGTGCTCGTTGATACCCGCCAACGCGGGCGGGTGAGCCATGTGGCTCCTCTGCTCGACCGCGAAGGTGTTAGTGTTGAGATATGGGACCACCACCCGGATTCCGGCGACGATATCACGTCTGGCACAGTGCATCTTTCCCAAACTGGCTCGGTTACAAGCCTGATTGTGCAGCAGCTGCGCAAGCGCAATATTCAACTTGAAGCTGAAGATGCCACCCTGCTTGGTCTGGGCATCTATGGCGATACCGGCTCCTTTACCTATTCTTCAACCACCCCCGAAGATTTTGAGGCGGCTGCATGGCTGCTTGGTCAGGGCATGGATGTTAACCGCATCAACGACCTGGCCGCACATGAGCTGACAAGTCTGCACATTCAGGCCCTGAACAGCCTGCTCGAATCTGCCAAGTCCTATACAATTAACCGGACCCAGGTGGTGTTGGCCGAAGCTTCGATGGAGCATTATCTGGGCGACTTTGCCTATCTGGCCCATCGTCTCATCGAAATGGAAAAATTTCCCGTTCTCTTTGCCATTGGTCTTATGGGTGACCGCATTCAGGTTGTGGCGCGCAGTCGTAGCGATGCGGTTAATGTGGGCGACATCTGCGCCGCACTGGGTGGGGGTGGCCATGCCTACGCGGCTTCAGCCTCCATACGGCACATGACCTTGCATGAAATTCATGAAACCATCCTGCGTCAACTGTACGAGCAGGCCCATCCTGACAAGACAGCCCGTGAATACATGTCTTCTCCGGCAGTTGGCGTTGAATCCACAGCCACCATCCGTGAGGCTGACGAGCTTATGCTCCATTTTGGCCTGAAGGCAGTGCCTGTTTTCAAACCGGGAACACGGCTCTGCACGGGGCTGCTGGACGCGCAGACCGCCTCACGCGCAAGCGCCCACGGCCTTGGGGGAGCACTGGTTGAGGACTATATGCAGGGGAACGTGCAAACCCTGCCGCCCGATGCAGTTCTTAAAGACCTCACCACAATTATTGTGGGTGGGCGGCAAAGACTTGTGCCCATTATTGAAGGGGAGCGCGTGGTGGGTGTTGTGACCCGCACAGACCTTATCAATGTTTTTGCCCACGAGCAGGACAGTTTGCCGGTGCTCAAGCACTCCCCAAGCAAGGAGCGCCACGTGGGCAAGCTGATTCAGGACAGGTTGCCTCCCGCCGCCAAGGAACTATTGCACCTGGCGGGAACACTTGGCCGCGAACTGGGCTTGCCGGTGTATGCAGTGGGCGGTTTTGTTCGCGACCTTCTGCTTAACAAGCCCAATCAGGATATTGACCTTGTGGTTGAAGGCAACGGTATCGCGCTTGCCAAGGCTCTGGCCGAAAAACTTGGCGGAAGGGTGCGCGAGCATCAGGAATTTCTGACCTCCGTAGTAATTTTTAAGGACGCCAAGGGCGCAGAATCGCGCATTGATGTCGCAACCGCTCGCCTTGAGTATTACGAATACCCCGCAGCCCTGCCAACGGTGGAGCTTTCTTCCATCAAGATGGACCTTTTCCGGCGTGACTTTTCCATTAATGCGCTGGCTGTGCGGCTGGACAGCATTCCCTTTGGCCAACTGGTTGATTTTTTTGGTGGTCAGCGCGATATCAAAGAGCGCGTGATCCGTGTGCTGCACACCCTGAGTTTTGTTGAAGACCCCACTCGGTGCCTGCGCGCGGTGCGGTTTGAGCAGCGTTACGATTTTCGCATCAGCCCAAACGCCGAAAGGCTCATTAAAAACGCCCTTGATCTCAAGCTGATGGATAAGCTTGCTGGCCCTCGTCTGTTCAGCGAGTTCAAGCATATTTGTGACGAAGACAACCCCTTGGCCTGCTTTGTGCGTATGGACCAACTGGGTATTTTGCCTGCCATTGCCCCACAGTTCACGCTGATTCCCACCCGAAAGGCCATGTTGCAAACTTTGCAGGATATGCTGTCCTGGTACCACCTGCTCTATTTTGAAAAAAAACCTCAGACGTGGCTTGTATATTTTTTGGGGCTCAGCCACGGCCTGCCCTATGCCAAAACCTCTGACCTCTACCTCCGTTTGGGGCTGCCTGACAACAAGCGCGGCGAGATACTCAGTCAGCGTGAGCAGATGCGCACGGTACGCGGCCGCCTTGAAGCATGGCAAAAGCAGCAAAAAGGTCAGAACCCCAAAGTCAGTACCCTCTGTGGGGTTTTGGCCCCCCTGTCGTTGGAGTCACTGCTCTATCTTATGGCTGAAACCGGCGACGAAGACCTGCAAAAAAAATTGTCCCGTTACATCACGCAATGGCAGCATGAAAAGGCCGATATCACCGGCGGCGACCTTAAGGCTCTGGGCTTGCCACCTGGCCCATTATACAGTCATATTTTGCGCACGGTGCTGAAAGCAAAACTTGATGGTGAAGCCCAGGGGCGTGACGCCCAGTTTGATCTTGCACTCGCCATTCTACAGCAGGAGCGAAACAAGAATTTTCATGCAAAATCAGTAACTCCTGCCATTTAGTAAGCCCGTTTGGGAGTATTGAAGTCAAAATGCGTGACTTTTAGTGACATACGATGCATAAATATTCGCTAACTTTTTAATAATGTTGGCTGTCTGAAAATTACCCTGACGGGAGCCAAAAGCTTGCCTCTTGCTCCCGATGGTCAAGGGGTGTATATAAAAAAAATTATGAAACAATTGTGGGCACCTTGGCGCATTGAATACATTCTCGGACCAAAACCAGATTTCTGCGTGTTCTGCCTTTCTGCGGACGGGTTGGATGACGCAAAGCGTCTGGTTCTTTATCGAGGTGAGCACTCCTTTGTTATAATGAACAAATTCCCGTACAATAACGGGCACATAATGGTTTGTCCGTACCGGCACGTCATGAACCTGACTGACCTTGTCACCGAAGAAACCCATGAGGTCATGGACCTTATGCAATCTTGTGCCGCAATTTTAAAGAAGCACTTTAATTGTGAAGGCATCAATATTGGCCTTAATCAAGGTCAGGCTGCTGGTGCTGGTATTAGAGAGCATTTACATTTTCATCTGGTGCCGCGCTGGACAGGAGACTCGTCCTTTATGGCGGTCTTTAATGAAGTGCGTACCATGCCGGAACATCTGAGCCGCAGTTATGCGGCGTTGAAACCCTATTTCACGAAAGGCGCCATGGCCGGGGAGCCATGTAGCGCCGGTTCCTTGCCCCATCAGGAAGGTTGAGATCCAGGTCAGAACGACAGACGGAGACTGTGGCAGGAAGTTTTTTTACGCCGGGCGGCGTTGAAAAACCGGCTGGAGAGCGCAGGCTGTGCCCCTCGGGGCGGGCGGCATTCTCAAGAAAAGCCCGTGAAGATTTTTTGAGATAGCTTAAGCCTGAGGAGTGTGTCTATGCGGTATATCAAGGTTCTCTTGCTGGCCGTCGTTTTTTTTCTTGCCCTCGTATTCTTTTTCCAGAATCAGGGGCCCCTTTCTAAAGACATGGTGCTGACGCTCCATCTTTTCTTTATTCCGCCTATGCATTCCATTCCCCTGCCCTTTTACTTCTTGGTAATTGTGGCCTTTGCCCTTGGGTCGTTGCTGACGCTGAGCTTCCTTGTATGGGACAAGCTGAACCTGTCTGCCCGCCTCATGAAGCACAAGTGGCATATCAGCAATCTTGAGCGTGAGAATGCCAAATTGAAGAAAAAGTCCGAGACTGAAACCACCAAGTTCAGTTTTCTTCATAGGAACAAAGAAAATACCGACGGCGCGCAGAGCGTGGCAACAAAGCCTGTAGCGATTGCAGAAGAATCCCTTGTGCCTGACCCCGACAAGCACTAAGAGTAGTCTGCTGTTCCGCTTTTCGGCGCTGCCTGATCTATTTTGGGCAGCGCCGCCCGCTATTTGCCAAAAGCACCTCATAACCCCTTATGCTATGAAACACTGCCATGTCTGAACCCACATTTAAAATGACTCCCATGTTCGAGCATTATATGAGCATCAAGGCTGACTACCCTGATGCTCTGCTTTTTTATCGCATGGGTGATTTTTATGAACTTTTTTTCAGTGATGCCGAAGTTGCAGCCCGTGAGCTTCAGATTACACTTACAAGTCGCAGTAAGGATACGCAAAACCCCATTCCTATGTGCGGTGTGCCCTGGCACGCCGTGGATGCGTATGTGGCCCAACTTGTGGATAAAGGCTACCACATTGCCATCTGCGACCAGATAGAAGACCCAAAAACAGCCAAAGGGCTTGTTAAAAGAGCCGTTACTTGTGTCAAAACGCCGGGCACAGTGCTGGACGATGCCAACCTGAACACCAAGAGCCATAATTATCTTGGTGCGCTTTGTCCCACCTCCGACGCTGAGGGCGGTGGTTTTGCATGGGTGGACGTGTCCACAGGCCAGTGGTCAGGTGTGGACTTCAAACGCCAGGCCGAGTTGTGGCAGTGGGTGCAAAAAATGGCTCCTCGTGAGCTGTTGATTCCCGAGGGCTTGCAACCACCTCCCCGTATGTTGCTTGAAGGCGTGCGCCTTGTCAGGCAGCCAGTGAGCCTTTTTGAGTTGAGACGCGCGACAGAACGGGTGCTGACGGCCCAGGGGGTGCAGGAGGCTGGCGCTCTTGGCCTTGCGGGCCACGATGAAATAATGCGCGCCTGCGGCGCGCTGCTTGCCTATCTTGCGCAAACGCAGATGCGTGACCCCGAGCACCTCAAGCCTTTTCAGCGCCTTGATTTGAGCCGTCGCCTCATGGTCGACGAGGTGACCGAACGCAACCTTGAAGTTTTTACCCGCCTGAACGGCCGTAAGGGAAAAGGAACCCTGCGGCATGTGGTGGACGACACCATGACGCCAATGGGCGGTCGCCTGCTTGAAGACATGCTGCGCCACCCCTGGCGTGAAGCTTCGCCCATTACGCGCATTCAGGATGCGGTAGCCTGGTTTCATGATGACGATGGCCGTCGCGCTGCCCTGCGGGATGCCCTCAAAAACGTGTATGATATGGAGCGGCTGTCCACACGCATAAGTCTCAATCAGGGCAGCCCCAGAGACTTTATCGCCCTGCGCAACAGCCTGGCCGCCCTGCCGCAGGTGCAGGCCGTTTTGAGCGAAAGTTCAATAGCGTCCATTCTTCTGCGTCCCGAGCAGGAGAACGATACGGCGCAGGCAAACGCAGCCCCTGTGCTGCCACCCCGTGGCATTGCTGATATTCTTAAAACCTGGGATACGCTTGACGACTGCACCACCCTTCTGCAAAGCGCCCTTGTGGATAATCCGCCCCCGGTTATTACTGATGGCGGGCTTTTCAAGAGTGGCTATAATGCCGAACTGGACAGACTGCTGGACCTGGCAGAACACGGCGAGCAAAAACTGCAGGCCATGCTTGCAGAAGAACAGGCCACAACAGGCATTGCCAAGCTCAAGCTGGGTTACAACCGGGTGTTCGGTTATTATTTTGAAGTAACGCGGGCTGCGCACAGCGGCGCTGCACCCTACCATTTTATTCGCCGCCAGAGTCTGGCCAATGCCGAGCGATTCACCACCGAGGCGCTCAAAATTCTTGAAGAAGAGCTGCTTTCCGCTTCTGACAAGCGCAAGTCCCTTGAATACGCTCTTTTTCAAGACCTTCGTCAGCATATGGCGCAGCAACGCGAACGTATCACCCACATGGCCCAGCTGATTGCCAACCTTGATTATTGGCAAAGCCTTGCGCAAGTTGGGCGCATCAATCACTGGTGCCGCCCAGAATTGACCACTGATGCCAACCTGACCATCCGTGAAGGTCGCCATCCAGTGGTAGAAGCCATGCTCGGCCGCGCCAATTTTGTGCCCAATGATTTTCGCCTGGACGACAAACGCCGCCTGTGCCTGCTCACAGGGCCCAATATGGCCGGTAAATCCACCGTGCTGCGTCAGGTGGCCATCATCTGCCTTCTGGCCCAAATGGGGGCAATGGTTCCGGCCACATCTGCAAAACTTGGCATGGTGGACAGGCTGTTTTCACGCGTGGGCGCATCAGACCATCTTGCTCAGGGGGTAAGTACCTTCATGGTTGAAATGATGGAGACAGCGCGCATCCTGAGGCAGGCGACGCGGCGCAGTCTCATCATTCTGGATGAAATTGGGCGCGGCACCAGCACCTATGACGGCGTGGCCCTGGCCTGGGCTATGGTGGAAGATTTGTCCAAACGGGCTCAGGGTGAGTTGCGCACGCTCTTTGCCACGCACTACCACGAACTTACGGCCCTTGAAGGACGTGTGGACGGTGTTTTTACAATGAATATCGCCATCAGCGAGTATGGTGGCGACATCCTCTTTTTACACAAGCTCGTGCCCGGCCCCGCCGATCGAAGCTATGGGGTCGAAGTAGCCAGACTGGCGGGCGTGCCCGGCCCCGTGGTTGCGCGGGCCAGAGCAATTCTTGCCAATTTGGAGCGCGGGCGTGACGTGGCGCGTAAGGCGGTTGTCACCGCCGTGTGCCTGCCAGGCCTGGATTTGCCCGAAACAAAGAAAGAGGCTGATGCGTTGCCCAGCCTTCAGGCAGCTCCCCCGCGTGCGGACCACCCTGTGGTTGAGCTGTTGCGCCATATGCAGCCCGAAGAGCTGACCCCTCTTGATGCGCTGAAAACGCTCATGGAGTGGAAAAGCCTCTGGGGTGGTTCTTCTACCGCCCTTTCAGGCCAACCATCAGGCAGCCAGGACACAACTTTTAAGGGAGAAGACCGTGGCTGAGGGCAATCCCTGGTCTGTCATTCAGTTCATTGCTGAAAGACGTATTGAAGAG
>JAQVZK010000078.1 GCA_028708195.1 Desulfovibrio sp. | reverse complement strand
AAGACAGCCATCTACTTCTTCTGTGGCGGTCTAAACCTCTACCCGGCCAGTTCCTGACAGGGGTTACCCACGGAAAACCCGGAAGAACCGGAATATCTAGGATTATCCAAGAGCCCCAAAGGGGACATTATCGCATTATCCAGAGCCCATTATTTTAGACCTATTTCCATGCATGAAAAAACATTTGGCCCATTAGGATGGAATAGCCATTTTGAATTACATTAACTTTAACAAGTGTAGAAATGGTTTCATTTCTTATCTTCGTATTTAATTTAGCATGTTGTAGCAGTTCGGTCGACCGAACTGCTACTGAGTGTAGGTAAAATTTGATTCAAATCATAGTAGGTGTCAATCCTGATGGACTTGACCTGGATCACGCGCTGAGTCGTTGCCGCAGCCAGTGCATAAAACTTGCGCGTTCGTAAGCAATTTTTTTTCCAAGCCGAACTCGTACAGAAGGGCCTGTTCCCAAAGCGTCTGCGTTGGACATAGTTTTAGGAGTCAATAGCCCCCCCATACACTTTGATGCTACATCCCGAGTGAACACTGGTGGGAGTTCTTTTTCTAGGGCGTCGAAAAAACGATCTGTGCCGTAGAGACTGGTAATGTTAGTGTGATATGGACGCATGTGGCTACCTCATCGGGTTAAATTGTGTAGTGTTGGGCATACTATATCAAGAAGGGCAGTAGGAGTTTAATTTTCCTACTGCCCTCTGTATTTGAATTTCCGCACACTCGCACAGCTCGCACACTACGCACACTGCATTTTTCCAATTTCAAAAATCATTATCGTCAACGGTCTGATACCCAATTGAAAGCTTTTCCCCTAAAGGCAAAGGACTCTTAATAATACCAGCCGCAGATTCGCCGTACAACCTGTCTCTGATAATAGCGAACCCCCTGGGTCGATTATCGTTGCTGCCTTGCCAGAACTGTTCTCGCACTTCACCGTCCTTGGTCAGAATCAACAGCCCTTTCTCCTTCAGATTGGCGACAAGAGCTTTGTACTGAAAATCCTTGCAGATTTCGGCTACTGCGTAAGTACGTGGGATAAAAAAGCAGTCTTGGTTATCTGCAGCAGGCCTCTTGATTGGGTGGGTATCGCCAACTTTCCCGTAGAATTCAGCACGAGCCAGAGACAGGAGCTTCTCTGTTGCTTTTTCAATCTCAAAGTCTACCGCACCATTTCTGTCCCGAAGCCACCAGTCAAAGCAATGCCTCATAGCGTCCATTGCTTCTCCGCCTTGCCAAGGCACAATGTCCAGAGCCGTAGCGACTTCACCTACACCAGCCAGCAGCGCGAAATGATCAGCTACCCGTTTTGCCTGGGAGGACAAGGTAGTGCGGTCAAGTCCGTCAAGAAACTGAGCCATATGCTCACTGACCGCATCGCAAATCTTATCCTGATCACCTTTGATATGCTGAATCATAGCTCGTAACGGAGCACCCCGGTATTCTTTACTGTTTTGCACCAGCATGTCGGAAAATTCTCCGGCAGGCATGCTATCAGGTATGGTCGTGAAAATACCGTGGCCAGCACCACCGTCTGCAAGGATGCTGATGACGCGTACTTCATGCCCGGCCATGGCTTTGTTTCGATAACCCTGGTCAGCACGATCTGATATGGACACTTCGCCTGAAGACAGAAATGTCAAATTCCATGTCGGTACACGACGACTGGCACCTGTCTTTGAAGAACGTGATTTGCCCTGGCCATTGGCAAGCATATAGGCTGCCTGGGCCACCACATCAGGGTCACACTGGTTGATTTCATCAAGCAAAAGGCAGTTGTCGTTATGTTGTTCCGCTATGCCTTCGAGGCCGTTGTCCGTTGTCCGCCATGACTTCAGTTCGCCGCCGGTGACAGAACCCGCAACATGAAGGCTCGTAGTCTTGCCACTGGAAGAGTTGCCATAAAGGTGTATGCCAAAACCTGAATGTTTCATGAGCGTCAGCAAGGGGCCGGACATGGCCGCAATAATCGTCACCTGCAAGAGGGGATTGTCCTCGCAATATCGCCCTATATGCTCTTTCCACTCTTCGAGCGTTCCCTTTGCCTCAAACAGCTTGGACGCCACCGGGAAGCGGGAGCACAGGTACTCGCTCTGACCGCCCTGGCTTCCCAAATCAAATGGCACAAATTTGTTGGCCTTTTCAACCCAACCATTTTTCTCAACAATCAAAGCGCGCGGTTTGGGGGTTGCCTTGTTAAGGTATTGTATAAGCTGCTGACGGGGCAGCCTGCCTGGCTCCAGTAGCAAACCAGCTTCCGACAAAAGCGTCAGAGCTTCTTCGCCTGAACCGTTTAAGGATGTGAAGGGCACTAGGCACTGATGGAGTATGTCATCAGGATCGCGCACTTCAATAATTTTTGACCAGCCACAGCTTTCGGCGTCACGGGCAGAGGCCTTTACTTCAACAGGTGAAGAAACTTTTTCGTAAATGGTTTTGTCGCTGGCATCTGGATAAAATACAAGCCCTTCGTCCAGTACGGCAAAGGCATCAACTTCGAGAGTCGCAGAGAGCTTTCGCCGATAAAGATCCATAGGGCATTTTACCCGGCAGTCGCCTGAACAAGGGAATACTTTCTGGACTTCCTTACAGGCGATGGGGGAATAACTATAGGCATTGCGCAGCTTATTTTTGGCCTCTTCTTCATTATAGCGATGAGAATCCAAGCGGCTGTACATGTGGAACAGAGCTTGCCCTAATGACCCACAGTGGGAAAAAATTCTGGCAAGCGCAAACCATTGGGGCTCTGTAACCTCACCCGCATGCTGGGCACAAAAGGTCACAAATTTACATTCTGTTTCCAGGCTTGCAACCTGGCTATCGGCGTTACGCCTGTCAGCAGTAAGACAAACAACCCTTTTGGCTTGCAAATAGGTTTTTTCCAGCATGGGAGCGCAGGTGATACCAGTTCGGCTTCCTTCCCCCTCAATATGCCGATCTTTCGTGACGAGTGCCTCAAAAAAGGAAGCTCCATTATGCATGATCTCGTCATATGTCACCGGAACCTTGTAATTGCCATCAGCCCGCTGGATATGCGGCAGGCGTATGAGTTGGCCTTTGCCACCTTTGAACCCGTTTGGGTCGATGTAAAGGTCTTCAGGGGCCAATTTACGGTTATCTTTAAGTGCACCAAGGACTATACCGTTCCAAAGCTCCTTATGGGCAGCAATATTCAGAATGGAATCAAGAGTACGCCTGTAAATGGCAGGCAACTCAATGTCACCAGCTTCTGAACCTATAAGCTCTCGTGGGATAATCACATGGAAGCCCTTGCCGCCACTGGCGTAATAATGCAAATGGTTGAGGTTCACGTCATATTTCTTAGTGAGCAGCCTGCTGAAAATGCGAACAGCTTCAAGCGCTTTAGCAATATCGCCCACCTTGCCCAACGAATTGCCATCGTTATCAAGCAGCTCTTTTTTGGCATCGAAGTCCAGCACCAGGTCGCCATAGCGCATGGGCTGAGGTTTACCCTTTTCCACAGGGCCACTGAATTCGAAAATGGAAATGGCGGTATAGCCGTCACCTACGGCTTCTTTGATGCCATCTGTGGAGGCAGGGTACTCTCTCCATTGCCGAGGCATTTCCGCAAAATCTGCGTGTTCCTGATCGGCATGGCCCGCGTAGACTATCCGCTTTTCCTTCTGCTCTGTCGGCGTAGAGGAACCATCCAGGCTTTTCATGACAACTCCTGATAAGTATGCGTGCGATAGTCGTTCAGGGCCGAAATGGTCTGCATCGGGCTATTACACATATACTAATCAGCAGAAATGTATTTTTTAATTTTGATTTTGCGGAAGCGTGTTTTTGCGCTGTGCGAGGTGTGCGAGGTGTGCGAGGTGTGCGAAGGGCAAGTCGCTGAAGAAAGTGGAGGGGACAAGACTTCGCACGGTGGCAACTGTACGTAATCTCGCCGCCCTGTGCGGCTTATAATCTCTAGAATATTTTCATTCCGCCCAACTACGGGGTTCAAGGTGTTTGTGCTCATAAGGGGCATCGTCAGCCGTCTTCCATACACAGCGTGCAGGCCTCATTTGAGAGGCCTGCACGCACATGGCAATTGACAATCCTGGTCCTTTATCTCCTCTCACGTCAGCAATACGTCTACTGAGCGGACTCTTCCGGCATCAAGGCGTCCTTGAGCATGGCCTTCACGTACTCAAGGAATCCGGCCTTCTGGTACCAGACCTCACGTTTGACAAAAAAACGACCGGCGGGGCCGGTCTTTTCGCTGTCCTTATTGGCCAGGGTACGGGGATTGACGAGACCAAAGGTCAGATCGTGAACCCGCTTGCGGGGGAAGCAGGGAGGCAAGTTCTCTTCCAGCAACTTGATGATGTCCTGGGTCGGGGTGGAGGGCATGGCAGTGCTCCTGAGTGATGTCGCCTCGTGGGCGCATCACATCAGGGGACTCTGTTAAAAAATACTGACTGAAGAATTTCATCGCTGTGTAGTGGTGCGTGGAGTGGTTCAAGGTTGGGGGCACATGTAAATGGCAAGTTCTCCCCACGGATTCACTTCGTGTTTAACGGACCACGCACTGAAGGGACGAATCATAGCGAAAGCGGCAGGGACAGGGGGGGTAATCTTAGGCGTGTTAAAAAGGATGAATATACGTTTACTTTTTTTAGCTTCTTCCTTGCTATGGGATCTTCGCTGCTCAGGGTTCCCGGAAGTCTAATACAAAAATCTCGGAATGAGATGATTGTGGCAACGTTCAGAGACGCTCTAGAGAGAAGTGTTCCATGCCTGTTAGGCTTGAAAGCAAAAAAATGTATGTTCCTTTTGTGCTTCATAGTGGGCCTATGACGACCAGTATTTCCCATAATTTGCTAGGTACGTCATAATTAATTATTGTTTTGTCATTTTGTCAGTATCAATTACATCATTGATTCGTTAAACAAACAGTTGATTATGGGGATTTTTTTTGAAAATTTGGAATAAAATTTGCAAAAAGATTTTGAAGGAATCGTCAGGCATAATTTTGTCTGTTGGCTGGGCGTGCAGAGGTTCAATGAAATTTATTATTCTATTTTTGAGGCGCAGGAGATCAAGATTGGCTTGAGAAGGAAGCAGTCGCCAGTGCTTTGTTACACGCCGTTTCGACGGTCACGAAAAACACCAGATTGCAGCATGGTGCCAGAGACGTGGAATTCGGTAGTGAGTCCTTATTGCTAGCAGGAGGCGAGGGGCAGCTTTTGGGAGTTGATCGGATTTGAAGCGTGCAGGGACTCAATGAGGGTTGCTATCTGTGACCAGGTCCAGGGCCAAAGAGCGCGTTATGCCCTGTCGTTGAGGTGGCATAGGGGCGATCTGTAGAGGTTTCTTGTTTGCCATGCTAGTGCCACCAGCAAAGGGGACTAGAACCCACTTGAAGATGCCAGTCATCTGTTCTTGCTCTTGGCTTTATTCGTGGCCGAGATAACGATATTTGTGTCTTCGGTTACGACTGATGTAATCCTTTTAGTTTTCCCTTGGATTCACACCGTATCACTGTCTGTCATTAATTTTTGTGGCACATGGGTGGCACAAAAATTAAAAAATAGAAAAGCCCCTTGACAGATTTTTCTGCAAGAGGCTGAATTTATTGGCGCGCCCGAGAGGAATCGAACCCCTGACCAAGAGCTTAGAAGGCTCCTGCTCTATCCAACTGAGCTACGGGCGCGTGGATGGTTGTGCCAACTGGCATCCTACGCTGTGGTCAACTGGCGTCTTACGCCGTGGCGGATCACTATAGAGAGAGCGCTATGTCTCGTCAATCGTAAAGTATCCGCCAGGCAGGCATGGCACCAAGGCTTTTTGCCAGCCGTGGCGCTTCTGCGGTTGGGCAAATCCGGTGCATCTTTTAGTATGCACGGGTCAGCATGGCTTGCCATGCCCTTTGCCGTTCGGGGGATGGCATTTTTGTCAATATATTTTTTACTGTTACGGGACGTCCTTTACGGCGCGTAACCGCGCACATGCATAGCCTGGCAGCCTTTGCGGCAGATGTCTGCTCGCGCAGTGGCCAAGGCACTGCAATGTGCGAAGGCCCTAGGCCTTAGTATCTTCAAACACAAGTGGTTCGTCGGCCAATGTGGCAACCATCACGGCCTTGATGGTGTGCAGGCGGTTTTCTGCTTCTTCAAAAGCCATATTACGTGGTGATTCAAAAACGTCGTCGTTCACTTCCATGCAGTCAATGCCAAAGCGTTGAAAAATTTCTTCGCCCATCTGCGTGCTGCGGTTGTGGAAGCTGGGCAGGCAATGCAAAAACTTGCAGTCGCCATTGCCGGTCAGGCGCATTGTGTCTTCGGTCACGCGGTAGGATGTGAGCTGCGCTATGCGTTCTTTCCACACGTCATCGGGTTCACCCATTGAAACCCACACGTCAGTGGACAAAAAGTCACAGTCGCGAACGCCTTCTTCCACGCTCTCGGTACGGCTGATGCGCGCGCCTGTTCTGGCGGCGATCTGGCAGGCCTCGTCAAAAACCTCGTCAGAGGTCCACAAGGCCCTGGGGGCGACGGAGCGAAAATCCAGTCCAAGCAGGGCAGAGCCAATCATAAGCGAATTGCCCATATTATAGCGTGCGTCGCCAAGGTAGGCCAAGGTCTGACGGTTCAGGGGCTTGGGGCAGCATTCGCGCATGGTCAGCATGTCTGCCAGAAGCTGCGTGGGGTGCCATTCGTTGGTCAGTCCATTCCACACGGGCACTGAGGCGTGCTCGGCCAGAGCTTCGACGCGCTTTTGGCCAAAACCCCGGTACTCGATGCCGTCATAAAAACGCGAAAGCACGCGGGCTGTGTCGGCCAGCGATTCCTTCTTGCCCATCTGAGAGCCTGAAGGGCCAAGATAGGTTATATTTGCGCCCTGGTCGTAGGCAGCCACTTCAAAGGAACAGCGGGTTCTGGTGGAATCCTTTTCAAACAGAATGACAATATTTCTGTCCCGCAAAAATTTTGGCTCACGGCGCGCTTTTTTGGCCAGCTTGAGGTTGGCCGCCAAGTCCAGCAAATAGGTGAGATCTTCCGGCGTGAAGTCGGTTTCCTTCAGAAAGTCTCTTTGTTGCAGTCTGTTCATGCGCTGTTCCGCCTTTGGATGAAGTGAGGGCTGACCTGTTAAAGTAAAACATGGCTGGCCAATCTGCGCCGGTTGACCAGCCGCTGATCACGGCGCACGCCATTTTGGGCGTGGGGCCGCTACAAATGTAGAAGCATGGCAATTTCGTCACAGCAGTAGAATTTTGGACACTTGCTGCATTCAACCCAGACGCTTGGGGGCATGTCGTCCCTGTCAAACTCAGTAAAGCCGCACTTGGCAAAAAAGTCGGGCACAAGAGTGAAGACAAAAACCCTTGGCAGCGCGAGGCTGCGGCAGCGCTCAACCAGCACCGACACGAGGCGTTTGCCAAAGCCCTGCCCCTTGCAGGAGGGATGAACAGCCACAGAGCGGATTTCGCCAAGGTCGGCCCACAGAACATGCACAGCCCCACAGGCCACAATAACGTCTCGCCCCCCATCCACGGCAGGTGCTGTGGCAACCATGTAATCCTGTATATGCTGATACAGGTACTGGGGCCCGCGGGCCAACATGACATTGGACGAAGCATATTGGTTGATAAGCGCCGACATGCCGTGCACATCCTCCACAGTCGCGGGGCGGATGACCAACTGTGAAAGGTCGCTTATGCAGACATCAGGAACAATGGGTCTATCATCAGCGCCAGAGCGCGGAATAGCGATGGGCATCTTTTTTGCCTCTGTTGCAGTGGGGAGGGGAGTGAAGGGCGCCAGCCTGCGAAACAATCGGCGGCAGGCACAGCCTGGGAACAAAAATCCGTATGTGGCAAATTTTAAAACAAAGGTTTCTAATAGCACTATTGGTTCTGGGGTGCAAGATACTTTTAGGCTTGGGGCATGCTGCCCAGAATTTTTTCAGTTTGCGGGTGAGGCGTGCTGGCTGGCGGGATTTGGCAGTGATTTAAGTGAAAGAATTTTATAATAAAAAGCGCAGAGATAGCATGTGTTGCAGGGCTTAGGCCGCACGGAGCACTGAATCTCTGAATTCGCATGCTGTGGTGAATATCTGAAGTCGCACGAGGCGTGGGCACGCCGGACCACGCCAACATCTGCCGAACCACGGGGGCAGGCCGGGGCACGCTCGCATATGCTTTTCGGATAGTGACATGGGGGGCGTGTGAAATGTTTACCGGTCTTTTGCTCTGATGCAGAGGTTCAGGGCGTGGTCGCAAATTTCATCGCTATAAAAATGAAAGCCGCTCTCATCCTCCGTTTTGGCAACCAACAGGGCTATGCTGGCCCTGTTGAGC
The DNA here is from genome assembly GCA_028708195.1 of Desulfovibrio sp. Lineage (GTDB taxonomy): Bacteria > Desulfobacterota > Desulfovibrionia > Desulfovibrionales > Desulfovibrionaceae > Desulfovibrio. Next base: position 707 of record JAQVZK010000078.1, on the reverse strand, counting down.
ATTTCCACAAAGGGCAGCTCTTCATCTTCCACCGTGTCGGTCGTGTAAATGCCAGCGTGCAGTCGAAGAGGAACAATTTGTGCTGGCTTATGCCCGCCATGCTCCACTTCATTGACGGCATGGGCCAGCATGGCGGCCACGCCCTGGCGGTCTGTGAAGGGTAAGATGCCCGCAAAGGTACCGCCTGATATGTGGCTGCACCGGGCAAGTGGGCCCTGTCCTTCTTTTTCAAGAACGCGCGCAATACGGCGCAGTTCTTCATCGCCTGCTTCAACGCCGAGAATTTTATTGTAAAATTTGAAATTCTTGATGTCAGCCAGCCAAATGGCAAAAACTGTTTCCGGGTGTCCCTGTAGCAGGTCCGTCGCTTCCAGGCGCAGGCGCTGGCTGTTGCTGCCCCCGGTTACGGGGTTCACAAATGCCAGTTTTTGCAGTTGGAGATCGCGCCATTCGGTCAGGCGGTAAACGCGCCAAGCCAAAAAAAGAAAGCAAAGCAAAGCCAGAATGGTGATGCCGCCTCCGCCATACAGCAGAAGGGGAGAAACCAGGTCCAGGACATCAAGGGGTACCGAGCAGAACAGGAGCCAGTTATTGCTTTGAATGGGGTCAAACGCCGCCAGATACCATATATTGTCCTTTTCGTACAAAAAGTGGTTTCTGCGGCCATGCGCCATGTCGTTCAGGGCTTTGCTGCGCCCGTTTTCGCT
>JAQVZK010000077.1 GCA_028708195.1 Desulfovibrio sp. | reverse complement strand
CACCTTAAGGATAGGTTAACGCGGGCAATGCCTGCCTTGTCACCCAGGGCCTCAAGCAACGCTTTGCCCAGGGTCAGGCCAATGTCTTCAGCGGTATGGTGCGCGTCCACTTGCATATCGCCTTTACAAACCAGGGTAAGGTCCATGCCGGCCCAGAAAGCGGTGAGGATCAGCATGTGGTCCAGCAGGCCAAAGCCTGTTCTGATATCCGTTTTGCCCTGACCGTCCAAGGTGAGTTCAAGGCGGATGTCAGTTTCGGCGCTGATGCGCGCCTTGGCGGACGTGCGCGGAGCGTGGGTCATGCTTCCTCCGAGGGATGGACGGCATTGGCTTTTTGCGCGCCTTCAGGCGCTCCATCAGAAGCCGCCTGCTGTTTTGGCTGCTCGCTGTCTTCTTTTTCGTCCTCGTCCTTTTTGGGCTTGCGGCCAAAGGCAGCAGCCACCCATATGCTTATTTCATACAACACAAGCATGGGGCAGGCCATAAGCAATTGTGAGACCACATCTGGCGGGGTAAGGACGGCAGCCACGACAAAGATGCCCAAAATGGCGTAACGCCGCGCTTTACGCATCATGGCGGCGGTAATCACGCCCATGCGCGCCAAGAAGAAGGCGAAGAGCGGCATTTCAAAAATAATGCCGAAAGCCAGAATAAGCTTGAGCACGAAGCTCAGGTAGTCGCTGACCTTGGGCATGGCCACAATTTCTTCAGTGGCAAAACTCACAAAGAAAGTGAACGCATAGGGGAAGACCACAAAGTAGCAGAACGCCCCGCCGCAGATGAAGAACACGGCCGACATGATTGCGATGGGTATGATGTATTTTTTTTCATCTTCATACAGACCCGGCGCAATAAAGGACCATACCTGATAAAAAATTATGGGGCTGGCCACAAATACGCCTGACACCACCGCGATGTACATACGCGTGAAAAAGCCTTCGGGCAGGGTGGTGTAGATGGCGTGCGACCCCTTGGGCAAAACGGCCAGCAAGGGGTTCACCAGGGCGTCAAAAATGGGGTCAACAACGGCCCAGCAGGCAAAAAAGCCCACAGCGATGGCAATGCAGCAGCGCACAATGCGCACACGCAGCTCGCCAAGGTGGTCCATAAGGCCCATAGGCTTGTCCGGCCCGTCCTCATCGTCATCATCGTCATCCTTGGGCGCGGGAAGCTGCCCGCCAGGCGCGGCGGGAACGGGAAGACCGTCACCCGATGTGCCTGTGGGCGGAAAAGTGCTGGCCGGAGGCAGCGGAGGCTGCCCGCCAGAAGCCGGGTCTGGTGTATTTTCTTCAGGGGCGTCGCCAGTTGTTGCGGCAGGATCCTGAAAAGCTGCGCCTTCGCTGGACTGAAGCGCGGGGGAATCCTGTGCGGCTTCGGCAGCGGCTGTTGCTTCGGCAGTGGCATCTTCTGCACGGCTTTCAGTGGCAGCGCTGGAATCCGCCTCAGCGGGTTGGCCGGGCTGCTGCTCAGGCTGCGCCCCGGATTCCTGCCCGGATTGCGGCTCGGGCTGCTGCCTGGAAGACGCGGCAGAGGCCGCCAGCTGGCTGGCGGCCTCAAGGTCAATATTGTCAATAACCGACAGGGCGGCGGATGCCGCCTTCTGCTCAGTACCCTGCTGTGTGGCAGTTGTGCTGTCAGTGACTGACTGCTCAAGTTGGACTTTTTTTTCTTCGCTCATGCCTTGCCGCCCATGTCAGAGGCTGTTGCGGTCTGAGCCAGACGGGCCTCTGCCTCACGGGCTTCGGCTTCGGTTCGGGCAAGGGCTGCGGCCAGCGGGCTGCCTTCAGGCGGCACAGGCACGCCATCTTCAGTTGTTGGGGGCGCCGCCACTGAAGCTGCAGGAGCCTGTGGCTCTACTGTGGCAGTGGCAGCTTCAGGCGCATGGGGCGCGGCTGTTTGCACCTCAACCAGATTCTCGGCTTGAGACGGCGTTGCGGTTTCGGCAGGCTGCACAGCCGTGGTATCCAGCAGGGCTTCAGACGCGGGGGGGGCCTGCGCAGCCGTTGCCGGGCCTTCGTTTTGAGATGCTTGCCCTTCTGCCGAAGCTGCAGTCGCTTCCTTCGCCTGAGCGGCCTTGGCGGCTTCGGCCTCGGCGGCTTCTCTGGCGGCCTTGGCAGCCTCTTTTTTACGCTTTTTCTGCTCTTCCTCTTCAGCTTCGACATTGAGGGTACGCTGGAAGTCGGTGGAAACCCGGCGGAATTCGCCCAGGGCCTTGCCCAGCGTGCGCGATACATTGGCCAGACTCTTGGGTCCAAGCACAATCAGGGCCACCACAAGGATGACCAGAAGTTCAGTGCTGCCTATACCGAACATAGGTCTCTCCTATTCCCATTCAATGGTGCTGGGCGGCTTGGAGGACACGTCGTAGACCACGCGGTTGACGCCTTTGACCTCATTGATGATGCGTCCTGACATGCGCTCAATAAGTTCGGCGGGCAGGCGGGCCCAGTCGGCGGTCATGGCGTCCACACTGTCCACCACACGCAGGGCAATGACGTGTTCATAGGTGCGTCCGTCGCCCATAACCCCCACGGTCTTGAGGGGCAAAAGGACGGCAAAGCCCTGCCATACCTTGCGATACCAGCCAGATTCGCGCAGTTCTTGCTGCACGATCCTGTCTGCCTGACGCAGGATGCTGAGGCGGTCTTCCGTCACTTCGCCAAGCACGCGGATGGCAAGGCCGGGGCCGGGGAAGGGGTGACGCCACACGATGGAGTCGGGCATGCCAAGCTCGGCAGCCACCTTGCGCACTTCGTCCTTGAAGAGTTCACGCAAGGGCTCGATGAGCTTGAGCTTCATAGTGTCGGGCAGGCCGCCTACATTGTGATGGCTCTTGATAACGGCGCTGGGGCCCTTGTGCGAGATGGATTCGATAACGTCGGGGTACAGTGTGCCCTGAGCCAGAAAATCCACTGCGGTGAGCTTTTTGGCTTCTTCGTCAAAAATTTCAATAAAGGTGTGACCGATGATTTTACGTTTTTTTTCAGGGTCTTCAACACCTTTGAGCTTGGAGAGAAAGCGCTCTTGCGCCTGCACGAAATCAAGATTGAGGTCAAAATGTTCGCGCAGGTAGCTGACCACTTCATCGCCTTCACCAAGGCGCAGCAGGCCGTTATCCACAAAGATGCAGTGCAGGCGCTTGCCGATGGCCCTGTGCAGCAGCACGGCCACAACCGTGGAGTCAATGCCTCCCGAAAGGGCGCAGACCACATGCTTGTCGCCCACCTGCTCGGCCATTTCTTTGACCACGCGCTCCACAAAGGACGACATGGTCCAGTCGGGCTTGATGCCCACGACCTTGAACAGGAAGTTGTGCAGCATGCGCTCGCCGTCCACACTGTGGTGCACTTCGGGGTGAAACTGCACAGCGTAAATCTTGCGCTTTTCGTCGGCCATAGCAGCCACTTCAAGAGTGCTTGTGCTGGCCGTGACGGCAAAACCCGCTGGCGCAACCGTAACCTTGTCGCCGTGGCTCATCCAGACGCGGGTGGGCGAGGTTATGCCTTCCCACAGGGGGCAGGACGCGGTCAGGTTGAGGTCGGCAGGGCCGTATTCCCGCGTGAGGGACTGGGCCAGCGTGCCGCCAAGGTTCTGGGCCAGCAGTTGCATGCCGTAGCAGATGCCAAGCACGGGCACACCCAGTTCAAGAAAGCCGGGGTCCATTGCGGGGGCGTCGGCCTCACCAACACTGGCGGGGCCGCCCGAAAGAATGACGGCCTGGGGCTTCATGGCGGCCACCTGCTCGGCGGTGGTCACGCAGGAGTGAATTTCAGAATATACCCCGGCTTCGCGCACGCGGCGTGCGATAAGCTGGGTAACTTGTGAGCCGTAATCTATAATGATGACCTTACTGGGCATATCGTCCTCATGATCTGTGTGCGTCCAATCGGGGGCGCACCGGTTCCCTGTGTGCAGGGGCATGCGGCGCTTGCGCGCCGCCGGCTAGTTCTCGATACGGTAGTTGGGAGCTTCTTTGGTGATAACCACGTCGTGCACATGGCTTTCGCGCAGGCCCGCCGGGGATATTTCGCAGAAGGTTGTATTTTCGAACAGCTGCGTGAGGTTATGTGCGCCCACATACCCCATGCCGGAGCGCAGGCCGCCCATGAGCTGGTACACGGCTTCCATCACGGGGCCACGGTAAGGCACGCGGCCCACAATGCCTTCAGGTACGAGCTTTTTGCTCTTTTCCTGGAAGTAGCGGTCAGAGCTGCCTTCCTTCATGGCGTCAATGGAACCCATGCCTCTGTATATCTTGTAGGTACGGCCCTGATACAGGATGGTCTCACCGGGGCTTTCTTCAGTGCCCGCAAAGAGTGAACCGATCATGACAGAGTGCGCGCCCACCACCAGAGCCTTGACGATATCGCCCGAAAATTTGATGCCGCCGTCAGCAATGCAGCAGCGGTCCATTTCGCGCGCGGCGCGGCCGCCGTCCATAACGGCTGTCACCTGGGGCACGCCCACCCCCGCCACAATGCGGGTGGTGCAGATGGAACCGGGGCCAATGCCCACCTTGACGGTGTCGGCTCCCGCTTCAAGAATGGCCTTGGCACCCTCATAGGTGGCCACGTTGCCCGCCACAAGCTGGCAGTTGGGGAAGGCAGATTTGACGTTGCGGATGGCATTGATGACGTTGACCGAATGCCCGTGAGCAGAGTCAAGCACAAGAACGTCGGCCCCGGCTTCAAGCAACTGCTCGGCGCGGGCTTCAGAGTCCTTGCCAATGCCGATGGCAGCGCCGACGCGCAGACGCCCTGCGGAGTCTTTGCAGGCATTGGGGTACTTTTGCACCTTATCAATGTCCTTCATGGTGATAAGGCCGCGCAGATGGCCTTCTTCATCAACCACAAGCAGTTTTTCAATGCGGTGCTCGTGCAGATGCTGCTTGGCTTCATCAAGCGATGTGCCCATAGGCACGGTGACAAGTTTTTTGCTTGTCATGACATCGGCCACGCGCACAGCCAGCCCGTCTTCAATAAAGCGCACGTCACGGTTGGTGAGAATGCCCACCAGGCGGCCATCAGCCACAACAGGCAGCCCAGAGACGCGAAAGTCCGACATGAGTTCAAGGGCTTCTTGTACCGTATTGTTGGGCGAGATGGTCACAGGGTCGAGAATCATGCCGCTCTCGCTCTTTTTAACCCTATCAACCTCAAGACGCTGCTGAGCCACGGACATGTTTTTGTGGATGATGCCAATGCCGCCCATGCGAGCCATAGAAATAGCCATGGCTGATTCCGTCACGGTGTCCATGGCGGCGGAGAGCAGGGGGATGCGCAGGGGGATGGAAGGGGTGAGCCAGGTGGCTATGTCCACGGCGTCAGGAGTGATGTCCGAATAGCCGGGGATGAGCAAAATATCGTCAAAGGTGAGCGCCTTGCCGCGATTGGTGAACATGACTTCCTCGTAATATGCTGGAATAATTATTCAAATTGTAGTCTAACAGGGTATCCCCTTGTGGGGCGTATGTCAATGCGGGCCGCGCCTTTGCGGCCTGATCTCTTCTTGAAAACCAAATGGAGCCCGCCGCAGGTCTGTCTGGTGTAAAAAGAGCGGCCAGCCAGCGCCATGAAAGATTTATTATTTTGAAATACGTTGCGGATGAGAACCCTTTTGTAAAAAAGTCTCCTCCCCCACGTCCTCATCTCCAATAACCTTTGGTGTTCCTCCTGCCACAAGGGCATGCGGCAGGAGCGAGGTTTTTAGGGGCAGCGTCTTTTTGCTGTGCCGCCTGCACAAAGCTGGTCCACTTTAAAGCGGGTGCATGCGCGTACAGTTTTTAGCTGATCTTGGCAAGTCCCGGTGTGGGTTTTTCGTTCAAGACTTGACGTGAGGCGGCAAACATCCTATGAATCACCACTTCGCCCCCTGCGGGGCGTGTGCGCCGTGTGGCCACCTCGCGCAAAACCTGCGCAAAGACGGGCGACTGCACTGCTTTTTGCCGTCCTGCGGCCCCTGTGGAGATTACATGTTCGAGAGCCTTTCAGACAGACTTTCCGGCGTATTCCGCTCTTTTGGCGGACGCGGCCAGCTTACCGAAGAAAACGTGCAGGCCGGTCTGCGCGAAGTGCGGCTGGCCCTGCTGGAGGCGGACGTTAACTTCAAGGTTGTTAAAGACTTTGTTGAAAACGTGCGCGAAAAATGTCTTGGCCAGGAAGTGCTCAAGGGCGTAAGCCCGGCTCAGCAGGTGGTCAAAATCGTCAATGACGAACTGGTCAGCCTGCTTGGCGGCGAAACCACCGGGCTTGATCTGCAGGGGCGTGAACCCGCGGTCATCATGCTTGTGGGTTTGCAGGGATCGGGTAAAACCACGTCCGCTGGCAAGATAGCAAATATTTTGCGCAAGCAAAAGATGCGCCCCTACCTTGTGCCTGCCGACGTATACCGCCCGGCGGCCATTGACCAGTTGACGGTTCTTGCCAAACAGCTGGACATGCCCTGCTATCCCTCCACTGTGGACATGAAGCCCGTGGACATAGCCAAGGCCGCTCTGGAAGAGGCCCGGCGCGAGCAGGCCACAGTGCTGCTGCTGGATACAGCGGGGCGTCTGCACGTGGATGAGCCCCTCATGCAGGAGCTTGAGGCCATCAAGGCTGCTGTGCAGCCGCAAGAAATTTTGTTTGTGGCTGACGCCATGACCGGTCAGGATGCCGTGACCGTGGCTGAAAGCTTCAACGAGCGCCTTGGCATCACCGGTGTTGTGCTCACCAAGATGGACGGCGATGCGCGCGGCGGCGCGGCCCTTTCCATCCACGCGGTGACGGGCGCGCCCGTAAAATTTGTGGGTATGGGCGAAAAGCTGTCGGAGATGGAAGTTTTCCACCCTGACCGTATCGCCGGGCGCATCCTTGGCATGGGCGACGTGCTTACTCTTGTTGAGAAGGCACAGGGCGCCATCAATGCCGAGGAGGCCGAAGAACTGGCCCGCAAGATGAAGAAGGCCAGCTTTGACCTTGAAGATTTTCGTACCCAGATGCGCCGCATCAAAAAACTCGGCTCGCTGGACAGTATCCTTAAAATGATTCCCGGGCTTGGCGGCTTGCGTGAAAAGCTGTCTGAAGCCAGCGGTGCCATGCCCGAAAAAGAAATGGCACGCACTGAGGCCATCATCAGTTCGATGACCATGACCGAGCGCCGTAACCCCGATATCCTCAACGGCAGCCGCAGGGCGCGCATAGCCAAGGGCGCGGGTGTCACCGTGGCCCAGGTAAATCAGCTTGTGCGCCAGTTTGAGCAGATGCGCCAGATGATGAAGGGGATGATGGGCGGCAAGGGTGCCAAAATGCCCTCAATGCCCCGCATGCGCGGTATGCCCCCCGGCATAACCCCGCCTGGCGGCATGGGCGGTATGCCCGGCCTTGGCGGTATGGGCGGCATGGGTGGTCTGCCCGGAATGGGCGGGTTGCCCGGCATGGATGGCATGCCCGGCGGTCACCCAGGCTCCGGCAAATCGGCGGCTGCAAAAAAGCGCAAGAAAAAAGAACGCCAAAAGCGCAAGAAAAAGTAAATATTTCGCGGCAAGGAGCGCCGTCGTAACGGCAACACCTCTTTGCGCCAGGGCTTTTCTGCCCTTGCCCTTTCCCGGGCGCAACGATAACATAACACCTCAAAGGGAGTTGGACTCATGGCTGTAAAGTTGAAATTGACCCGCCTCGGCAGCAAAAAACACCCCTTCTACCGGGTTGTGGCCGCCACTGACGAAACCCGTCGTGATGGCCGTCCGCTGGAATTCCTGGGCTACTATAACCCCATGAAGGATCCGATCGAAGTCAAGCTTGATGCGGATAAAATCAAGGAATGGCTGGCCCGTGGCGCTGAACCCACGGATACCGTGCGCTCCCTGATCAAGAAACACATGGCCTAGCGCATCCCGCTAAGCTTCCGCCACGGCGGCAGACGCCCTGCGGCCCCCCAAATTATGCTAACGCATGTTGGGACAGGCCGTTTTGGGCAAAATTGGCACTGCGCACGGCCTTTACTGCTCCGGTCTTCTCCGGCGCAGACCCCTTTGGAGGTACTCGATGAAGGCCCTGATCGAATATATTGCCCGGTCTCTAGTAGATCATCCCGACGAAGTGCAGGTCAGCGAAGTGGAAGGCGAACAGACCACCGTTCTGGAACTCAAAGTTGCCAAAGAAGATCTGGGCAAGGTCATTGGCAAGCAGGGGCGCACGGCACGAGCCATGCGCACCATTCTGAGCGCCGCATCCATCAAGTGCAAAAAACGCACAGTGCTGGAAATTCTGGAATAACGCCCAATATTATGACAGATTCGTGGATTCATATGGGCACGCTTGCGAGGCCCCACGGCATCAAAGGGGAGATCTGCATCGATTGGTATGCAGACTCTCCCCTGCTTTTGAATACCCCTCTCTGGATTCAGGCGGGTGACGCCGAGCCGCGCCGGATTCGACCTCTGGCCGTACGCAGCCACAAAGGGCGCCCCCTGCTGTTGCTGGAAGGCGTGGCAGACCGCACCGCAGCTGAAAACCTTCGCGGATACAAGCTGATCACCACGCGGGAAGCCCTGCCGGAGCCGGATGACGATGAAGTCTATCTGGAAGACCTGCTCGGTGGTGATGTGTTGTTGCCCGACGGGCAGCGCATTGGCACCCTTGATCACTTTGAATACCCTGCTGATCTGGAAATGTGGGTCATCATGACCGATGATGGCAAGGAAGTGCTTTTTCCTGCCAGGCCAGAATTTATCGTGGGATTTGATGTGGATGCCCCGGCTGTGGTTATTGACCCGCCGGAAGGGTTATTGGATATTTATCTTTCAGATAATTCAGAGAAAAAATAGAATTGTAGGGTGGCGGTGCCGCCGGGAATTTTTTGAGGCTGCTGTGTTCTATGAGCATGGCAGTCTTTTTTTTGGGGGCTGCGTCTGAGGAGGAGTAGCTTTTTAGTTTTGTTCGTCTTGGCCCCGAGGGGCGGCAGAATAATAAGATTGCGCTGCGCGAGGGCAGTTGTGCCCTGCGGGCACGGGGCTTACAGTATCTTTGCGTGCCGGGCAATGGCATCGCCGGATT
>JAQVZK010000076.1 GCA_028708195.1 Desulfovibrio sp. | reverse complement strand
TTTGCAAAAGGGGCCCTCCCCCACAAAAAACTTCAAAACTTCAAAATTCCAAAACGCCCTTCCCCACAAATCCTTCCACCGTAAAAGTTCTAAACTGCCGTGAAGGTGAGTTTTTCGTCCGTTGCGTCCACGGTGATGGCCTGTCCCTCGCGTATTTTGCCGCCCACGATCAGTCGGGCCAGGGGTGTTTCCACCGCCTGCTGCACGTAGCGTTTGAGGGGCCGCGCGCCGTAAACGGGATCGTAACCCGCCTCGCCAATAAAGTCTTTGGCAGCGTCGGTCATATCCAGCTTGATCTTGCGGTCTTCAAGGCGTTTGCGCAAGCGGGCCAGTTGCAGGTCCACGATGCGGTTGATCTGGTCGCGTCTGAGCGGCAGAAAGACCACGGTTTCGTCCACACGGTTGAGAAATTCCGGCCTGAAGTGCGCCCGCAATGCTTCCATAACCCTGTCGCGCGCGCCTTCTTTCAGTTTTCCGTCGGCCTCGATGCCGTCCAGCAAGTGCAGAGAGCCGATGTTGGACGTCATGATGACGATGCAGTTGCGAAAGTCCACGGTGCGGCCCTGGCTGTCGGTGAGGCGTCCGTCGTCCAGCAATTGCAGCAGGGTATTGAACACGTCCGGGTGGGCCTTTTCTATTTCGTCAAAAAGAATAACGGAATAGGGCTTGCGCCGCACGGCCTCGGTAAGCTGGCCGCCCTCGTCATAGCCCACATATCCGGGAGGTGCGCCGATGAGACGGGATACGGAATGCTTTTCCATATACTCGCTCATGTCGAGCCGTACCATATTGTCTTCCGTATCAAAGAGCGCTTCGGCCAGAGCCTTGGAAAGCTCGGTCTTGCCCACGCCCGTGGGGCCAAGAAAGATAAAGGACCCTGTGGGCCTCGCGGGGTCAGAAAGGCCAGCACGGGCGCGCAGCACAGCGTCTGCCACGGCAGTGACGGCTTCGTCTTGCCCCACAACGCGTTCGTGCAACTGGTCGGGCAGACGCAGAAGCTTTTCGCGTTCAGATTCGAGCAGGCGGGTGACAGGTATACCCGTCCATTTGGCAACTATTTCGGCCACATCGTCTGGCCGCACTTCTTCTTTGAGCAGGCGCGACCCCTCGGCAACACTGCCTTCAGAGCCTTCAGCCGCAGCAAGCTGCTTTTCGAGATCAAGCAGTTTCGAGTATTTGAGCTCTGCGGCCCTATTCAGGTCATAGGCGCGTTCAGCCTGTTCGATGGCCAGTTTGGTTTGTTCGATCTGTTCCTTGATTTCGCGCACCTGATTGATGGAGCCCTTTTCGCTTTCCCACTGTGTGCGCAGGTCGGCTTGGTCGCCCCGCAGGTCGGCCAGCTCGTTTTCAAGCTTTTCAAGGCGCTCGCGTGAGGGCACGTCGGTTTCGCGGCGCAGGGCTTCGCGTTCGATTTCAAGCTGCATGACCTTGCGGTTCACTTCGTCCAGATCCGCAGGCAGGGAGTCAATCTCTGTGCGAATAAGGGCCGCCGCTTCGTCAATAAGGTCAATGGCCTTGTCTGGCAGTTGGCGGTCGGTGATGTAGCGGTGCGACAAAACCACTGCCTCCACTATGGCCGAGTCGCTTATGCGCACGCCGTGGTGCACCTCAAAGCGTTCTTTAAGGCCGCGCAGGATGGAAATGGTGTCTTCCACCGTGGGCTCGACAACCATGACGGGCTGGAAGCGCCGCTCCAGGGCCGGGTCTTTTTCAATGTACTTGCGGTATTCGTCCACCGTTGTGGCACCGATGCAGTGCAACTCGCCACGCGCCAGCATGGGCTTGAGCAGATTGCCCGCATCCATAGCGCCTTCGGTCTTGCCGGCCCCCACAATGGTGTGCAGTTCGTCAATAAAAAGAATAGTCTGGCCTTCGCTCTTTTCTACCTCATTGAGAACAGCCTTGAGGCGTTCTTCAAATTCACCACGGTACTTGGCACCAGCGATGAGCGCGCCCATATCAAGGGCGAAAAGCTTGCGGCCTTTGAGGCCTTCGGGCACGTCGCCCTTGACGATACGGAAGGCAAGGCCTTCTACAATGGCGGTTTTGCCAACGCCCGCCTCACCAATAAGCACAGGGTTGTTCTTGGTACGGCGTGAAAGGATGCGAATAACGCGGCGGATCTCGGAGTCGCGGCCAATCACCGGGTCCATCTTGCCCTGGCGGGCTGCCTCCACAAGGTCGCGGGCGTATTTGTTCAGCGCTTCAAAGGTGTCTTCGGGGTTGGCGCTGGTCACGCGCGCACCGCCACGCAGTTCTTCCATCGCGGTCACAAAGGCGGCACGGGTGAGCTTGTATTCTTTGAACACCGCGCCCAATGGGGTGGAGGACGCAACCTCGGTCAGGGCCGCAAAGAGGTGGTCAACGCTGACGTACTCGTCCTTCATGCGCTTGGCTTCGTTTTGGGCGTCGCCCAGAACCTTGGCCAGGCGCTGCGTGATCATGATTTTTGTGGGGTCCATGCCGGTTCCAGAAACAGAAGGGCGCTTGCGCAGCGCGCCTTCAATGGCAACGGAAAGGGCACGGGGCTGTATGCCCATCTGGTCAAGAATGCGGGGGACGATGCCGTTTTCCTGCTGGGTAAGGGCCAGGGCCAGATGTTCCACATCCGTTTCCTGATGGCCCATACCTGCGGCGAGGCTTTGCGCCTCGCTGACGGCTTCGCGCGCTTTTTCTGTAAATTTACTGATATCCATATGGCTTCCTCCGACGATGCCACGCCTCTATGGGCGGGCAAATATATTTTTGGTCTGCTGCACAGTGTGTTTTGCACCAGTTCCTAGTCTTCAAAGTTTTTAAAATTGCGAACTGAGCGCTCCAGAGTGTCTATGCGTTCCAGCAGGTCAACGATGATTGTGCCGCCAAGCACAGGCAGTTCAAAATCGCAGCAGATGCGCTCAAGCTTGCGCACGCGGTAAATATCTGCGTCGCGAAAGAGATACTGCTGCGCAGCGCTGCCACGGGTTTCAATCCAGCCCAGGGCAAGCAGCTCGTGAAGGCGCTCAGGGTGTACGCCAGTGATCTGAATAAACTCTTCCCATACCATTACCGTAGACGGCGCGGGCAGGGTGGGATTTTTGGGCGTCATGCTCATGCTAAAACCCTCCACCTGGGGCTATACGCGGGCCTGAAAGGCCGAAGTTTCCGCCAGTTTCTGCCAAAGTTCGCGTTCCGCGTCGGACAGTTCCGCAGGCGCTTTTATCATGACTCTGGCCAGCAAATCGCCACGTTTGCCGGTTGCGCCCATGCCCTTGCCGCGCAGCCGGAACTTGCGGCCAGAACTGGAACCGGCGGGAATCTGCATTTCCACATGCCCCTCAAGCGTAGGCACTTCAACCTTTGCGCCAAGCACGGCCTCCCAGGGGGCCAGGGCCAGGTCGCACTGCAGGTTTTCGCCGTCTACCTTAAAAACGGCATGCGGCAGGTAGCGCACGCGTAAAAAGAGGTCGCCAGCCGCGCCGCCGGGGGCCGGGTCACCTTGACCAGACAGCCGCAGCTTGGCCCCTTCGCGTATGCCCGAAGGCACGTTGACTTCAAGCGTTTTGGGGCTTTGTTGTCCCTGAATGGAGACCGTGCGGCCGCCGCCTTTCTGCACTTCTTCAAGCGTCAGGGGCAACTCGGCCTCAACGTCCCGGCCACGCCGGGGGCGGGAAGAAAAGCCGCCAAAGGGGTCTGGGCCAAATTGTGCGCCGCGCCCGGCTGATTGACCGCCATGCGAACCGCCAAACTGCGCGCCGCCCGCGCCGCCAAAGAGGGTTTCAAAAAAGTCTGAAAAGCCCGATCCGTCAAAGCTTTTGCCACCAAAGGTAAAGTGCACGTTTTCAAAGCCCGGCTCACCCTGAAACTGCTGGCCATGCTGCCAGTTGGGGCCCAGTTGGTCGTAAAGCTTACGCTTTTCAGGGTCTTTGAGGACTTCATGGGCCTCGTTTATTTCTTTAAATTTTTCTTCAGCCTGTTTGTCGCCGGGATTCAGGTCGGGGTGGTATTTGCGCGCAAGCTTCTTGTAGGCCTTGGAAATATCCTCGGTCTTGGTTGTGCGCTCCACGCCCAGAAGTTTGTAATAATCTTTGTAGGATACTGACATTCTATGCTCCCCCGTGCGAATCGTACTCCCGTTATCACTGTGGTTCAGGTCGGTGGTTGGGGCCGACGGCTTGAACTTATGTGTATGCGGGTCTCAATATGCAAGAATAAGGCCGCAATAACTAAGGTCAATGCCTATCATGGAATAATCAGTACATATTTTCATGCAAAAAGCAAAACCCCGGTCAGGGTATATGGGGGTGGGCCGCTTGCGCGGAGGAGGGTCCGTCTGGGCGGTGCGTGAGCGCGCCGCCCAATGCATAATATAACCGCCCCCAAACTCAGGAAAAGAAAAGCTGTCGTGCCCACAGGGCACGACAGCTCCTTGCAATAGAGTCTTCATTCTTTTCCAGCCCCCCTAGCGTGCAGTCAACCCTTGCCCGTCCAGGCGGCCTTTTGTAACCAACGAAACCAATAATAAGAGTTTTAGGGGGTGGGGGTGTGGGGGAGGCGACCCTTTTGCAAAAGGGTCCCTCCCACACAAAATGTTTCCAGCCCCCCTAATGCAGTCCAGCCAGTTTTTCCAGCAGCAGGGCTGCTTTGGCCGCGCCTATGCCGGGCAGGCCGCACAGGTCTTCTTTGCTGGCTGCGCACATGGCTTCAACGCTGCCGAAGCGGTCCCATAAGAGCCGGGCCGTGGCCGGGCCGATGCCGGGCAGGCGCATGAGTTCGCCGGAAAGTGCAGCGCCGCGTTTTGCCTTGCGGTGACGGCCAATGGCAAAGCGGTGTGTGGCGTCGCGCACGTTTTGCAGGAACAGCAGTTCCGGTCCGCCTTCACGCAGGGGCAGGGGATTGGCCCTGTCGGGCACAAAAATGCGGTCTGCCACGTTTCCTGCCCGGCGGTCGGCGTGGCCCTGTTCATCCCTGGCCTTGGCAATGGCCGCCAGAGCGAAAAGGTCTGGCTGTCCCGCTTCATTCAAGGCGCGTTGTATGGTGCGCAGTTGGCCGCGCCCACCGTCGATGAGCAGCAGGTCTGGCCACGGAGGGCCGCTTTCAAGCCTGCGTGCCACCCATGCGTACAGGGTTGCGTAGTCATCGCCGCTGTCTGGCATGGCATAGGCTCGGTATTGGGAGTGCGCTGGCTGGCCTTCTTCAAAAACCACCATGCCCACGCGTGTTTGCTGACCGCCCATGTGTGAGACGTCCACGCATTCGATGCGGTGCGGCGGCCCTGCAAGGTGCAGCGAGCGCGCCAGCCGGTCAAGAATGCCGAGTTCCGATTTTTGTTCCTGGCGTCGCGCTTCTTCTCTGGCGTTGGCCTGGGCCATGTCCACAAGCTGATTGTCCCCCGCATTCTGTGGCGGAACAATGCGTACAGCACCGTTGCGGCGGTCGGTCAGGGTTTGTTCCAGCAGTTCGCGCCCTGTGGAGAAAGCAGGGGGAGAAGAAGGTGAGAGAGGAGAAGGAGGACCGGAAGAAGAAGGCGCGCTGCCAAAGGACTGGGCCGGGGTTGATTCAGTTGCTGCCAAGGGCGGCACACCCGAAAATCCTTTGGTCGAAGGCACGTCCATAGCTTCAGGCTGCGGTGCCTTATGGGGGGGCATCTTGCCTGTGGGGGGAATTACTTCATATGTCACAGGTTCAAGGCAGTCTTCACTGACTGCATCTTCGGCGTCTGCCGGCAGCCAGGGCAGCAGGATTCTGGGCGGCGGGGTAACCTGACTGTAGTACTGGCTCACAAAGCTCCAGAGCAGTTCGGGGGCGTCTTCAAAGGTCAGCCCGGGCCAGTAGAAGGAGCGGCCGTCAGTGACTGCGCCGCTACGAACGAAGATAATGCCAAGGGCAAGGCCCTTGTCTGCGGGAAAAAGTCCCACGGCGTCCATATCGCCACCACCGGGCAGTACGGCGGCCTGGCGCTCTACCGTGCGCTCCACAGCCTGAATCTGGTCGCGCAAAACAGCGGCTTTTTCAAACTCCAGATCCTCCGACGCCTGATTCATGGCCGCGCGCAGACTGTCCAGCAGGGGCACGGCGCGTCCCTGCAAAAGATCACAGACCTTGCGCACATTTTCATTGTATTCCTGCGGGGTGACCATGCCCATACAGGGTGCTGGGCACTGGCCCATAAAATGGTACAGGCAGGCGCGCACACGGTTTTTCATGGCCTTGTCGGAGCAGCGGCGAAGGGCAAAGGCGCGGTGGATGATCTTCCAGGTTTCGCGAGCTGATAATGCCGAAGTGAAGGGGCCAAAATAGCGTGCTCCATCGCGGCGGGCCTGGCGTACAATTTCAAGCCGGGGAAAGTCGTGCCTGGTGTTCAGGCGGAACAGAACATACTGCTTGTCGTCGCGCAGTACGATGTTATAGCGCGGCCTGTGCTTCTTGATGAGGCTGGCCTCCAGAAGCAGGGCCTCTTTCTCTGTGGTGGTTGTCAGGTATTCAATACTGTTGGCGTGCGAGAGCATGGCTCTGGTTTTGGCGGGCAGGCCGTCAGGCCTGAAGTAGGAAAGTACCCTGCGCCGTAGTACGCGTGCCTTGCCAACGTAGATGATGCGGCCTCGGTCATCCTTGTAAAGGTATACGCCGGGCGAGAGTGGGATAGTTGCGGATTCCGGTTTCTGCATGCCCACCATATAACCACCCTTGGCAAACTTGCCAACATAAAGAGTGCGGGTTGCGGGGGGCAGTGTAGCATTGAGGGCTGCGAGGGCTGTCCCTGACGTGGTAGGAGGGAAAATCAAAGGCTGGCCTGGGGGCATGACCATGTTGTTAAGAGGATGGAACCGCAAGTTGCAGAAAAATCGAAGGGCAGGCCAAGGGGAGAGTTGAGGGATGAAATGCTGTGTGTAGCTGCCCGGTGGTGGGTGGCAGACGCCGTGAGAGGGTGGCAGACACCGAAAAGGGGAGCCTTGCGGCTCCCCTTTTATAGCGAAACTAGAGTTCTGTTCTCTTAGAAAGAGTACACGAAGCTCACGTTGACGTTCCAGGGATCACGAACTTCGTCGGTCTTGCCGTTCATCTTGCTGTTGCCCCACACGGACTTGGACTGGTCAAGCCAGGTAGCCAGATAGGCGGCGTCAAGCATGACGGTGAAGTTTTCGTACATCTGGTAGGAGTTGGTCAGGCCAATTTCCAGAGCGTAGTCCATGGTGGTCATGTACAGGGGATCCATGCCGATAGTGCTGGTGCTGCTGTTGGCAGCAAGAGCGTCGCCCCAAGTGGCCCTGGACATCTTTTTGGCCATGGAGGGGCTGTTGGTGCCGCCGATGAGGTTCAAGCGGAAGGTGTGCTTCAGGTCTTCCAGGAAGCTCATGTCCTTCAAGCGCGCGCCCACGCCCCAGGTGCCAGCCATGCTGTAGCCAAGGGTGGCTTCGCGGGCGATGTAGGGGTTGCCGTTGAAGGCGAAGTTGGAGAAGCCGTTGTTATTGTTGTTCACGCTCAGGCTGGGCATACGCTCGGAGCCGTTGGCGGGGTTGCTGTCGTCACCGGAGCCGTACCAGCCGTAGATGCCGGGGATGGCCCAGTCAAGCTTGTATTCGGCAAGCAGAGAAGCCAGCCAACCGGAACGGTTCAGGCGGCTGTCATCAAAGGAAGCGGAACCGTAGTTGAAATCCCACGCGATGCGGATGGGGTCAAACATGGTCACTTCGCCGGTCAGGCCAGCCCAGATGGCGTTGCCGTACTGGTCCAGCTTTTTGCCAGCAGGGGTGCCGTCCTTGTGGTGGGCGCCACCCACGGGGAACATACCGGCAGCGGGGTACTTCCAGGAGGTGCCGAAATCTTTGCTCTTGCCATTGGCAATGAAGTCGTTTCCACCACGGAAGGCATTGGAACCAATGGCAGAGTACATGAGCCAAGGGGTCACTTTCACGCCGTCAAAGGTCAAGGGCACGAGCAGGGCGGCAACGTCCACGTTGTCCATGAAGTTATCATGGTTCTTGTTGCCGGTGTTCCTGTCGCCATTGTAATTGTCATTCCAGGGGCGAGCCCACAGAGCGGTCACGCCAACGTTTTCGTTGAACTGGTAGGAGGCGGTGATGCCAGCCACGTCGTCGTTGAACACGTTGCTGCCGGTGGTGAAGCTGGGCAGGGCCATGCCCTGGATGCCCATACGCACCTTCAGGTCGGTCTGGGGAACGAGCCAGTCAATGTAGGCGTTCTTCAGCTTGATGGCCTGGTTGCTGTCGGCGCCAAGGGCGCCGCCGTCGCTGTTCTTGCCCCAGGTGGTCTTGCCAATTTCGAAGAACACGGTACCGGACAGGGATGCAGAAGCAACGGCGTCCAACTGCAGGCGTACGCGCTGGTTGGCTTCGAATTCGTCTTCGCTGCCGTTGTAACCGGTCTTGCCATTGCCGCCGGTGAAGTTGCCGTTCATGCCGTAGTCAAAGCTCATGATCCACTGGCCCTTGGCCTTGAAATCAATGGCGCTGGCGCCTGTGGCAGCGCCGAACACCAAGCCGGCCGCCAACAGAAGAGTAGCGATCTTTTTCATGGTTAACCTTCCTTTATTTTGCCCTAAAAGGGCACGTTTTTGCTGTACACGCCTGTGGAGCGGTTGTCCGCTTCGAGGCAACTATAGGAAAGGCCCGGACACATTGCAAGCATTATCGTGCAAAAATTTTAACCAGAAAATGCCAAAAAATTGAAAAAAAACCTAAATTCCTAGAATTTCTTTGGGTTAAAGCTTTTCTAGACAATATTTTTTTTTTCTTGCGCAGCGTAAAATTTTTGCCCAGACAGCCAAAATTTTTAAGGGAGCTTTAAATTCAGACTGTTAGGCTCAAGTTACGGTCGGTATAATTTTTTGGGGCATGCAAAAGATAAAGCTGAGAAAAAGGCGAAGGCGGGGGGATGATGTCTTGATCAAAAAACTTTTGGGCAGAATCACTCCGCGGGGTACTCCACGAGCACGAGAGCCAGGCCTTCCGGTGGGGCCGTCACTGAAGGCATGGCCCTTCGGTCAAGGGCGGCCAAGAGGGCAGGGATCTGCTCGGCTTGCACTTTGCCCTGGCCGCAGGCGGCCAAAAGGCCAGCCATGTTACGGACCATCTGTTTGAGAAATCCGTCAGCCGTGACCGCAAGGCGAAGCAT
>JAQVZK010000075.1 GCA_028708195.1 Desulfovibrio sp. | reverse complement strand
GATGTCCAATGCCTTGCCAAGGTCGGCGTCCGGTTCGATATAGGCGTGGCACACGCCCTTGAAGTGCTTGAGCACGGGCATGGTGGCGGCCTCGGTAACGGCACGCACAAGGTTTTCGCCGCCACGGGGGATGATGACGTCAATGTACTGGTCGAGCTTGCACAGGGCGTTCACAGCCTCATGGCCCGGCACGGTCACAAGTTGTGCGGCTTCGCCGGGCAGGCCCGCCTGAACCATCGCGTCCTGAAGGGTCTTGGCCAGTGCCGTGTTGGAGTGCAGGGCTTCGCTGCCGCCGCGCAGGATGACGGCGTTGCCAGCTTTGATGCACAAAATGGCCGCATCGATGGTGACGTTGGGCCGGGCTTCATAAATCATTGCGATAACACCGAGCGGGATGCGCATTTTGCCCACCAGCAGGCCGTTGGGGCGCTGCCACTGGCTTTCGGTAGCGCCAACGGGGTCGGGCAGGTTGGCAACGTGGATGCAAGCCGCGCGCATTTCATCCATAATGGCGGGGGTGAGAGTAAGGCGGTCAAGGCGGGCGGAGTCCTGCCCGGCAGCCCTTGCGGCTTCAACATCTCGGATGTTGGCGGCCAGAATGTCGGCCTCACGCTCGCGCAAAAGCTCGGCCAGTCCCAGAAGTGCCTGGATTTTGGCTTCGGGCGTAGCCCTGGTCATGGCACGCGCCGCAATTTTTGCCTGCGCGCCAAGGCGCGTCATTTTTTCAGCTGGCGTCATGCAAGCTCCTTGTGGCAGCGGCCACGGGCGCGCATTTGCGGCCTTGGCCAAGGGATATTTGTTTTGACAGAAGAACAGTTTGTGGCCTATAAAGAAGACTTCCGTCTTGAGTCCGTCCTGACGCGCACGCTCTGCACGCACGACGGAAGCGGCGGCGATTTCGCCCCTAAGGAGTTTTTGATACATGAATCCGCAAAAGAATCAAGGCGCGTCCGACGCGCCCCTGTTACGTGACCTGCAACAGGAAGTAAGTCAGGAGAGTGCGCCTCTTCTGCAGTTCATGCTGCGTCACGCCGGGCTTGTTGCCGCTGTGGTGGTGCTTTTTCTGCTGGTGCTCGTAGGCACCGGCATCTATAACTGGCACGGCGATTCCCGGGCAGAAGAAGCCCGCGATGCCCTGGCGCGCACCGTTATACAAAATCAGGGCGCGGATCAGGTCAAGGCTCTCTCGCAACTGGCTGAAGGCGCGCCCTCAGCCACGCGTTTTGCCGCGTACATGGCGCTTGCCACCAGTGCTCTGCAAAACGGCGATTACGCAACCGCAGCCCAGGCCTATGGCAAGGCCGCCAAAAGTACAGACGGCGCCTTTGGCCTGTCTGCCGCCCTTGGCGAAGCCGGGGCGCTGCTCAAAGCCGGAAAAAACGCCGAAGCCCTGACCCTGTTGCAGGGGCTGCAAAATTCCCTGCCTGGTGCGGCCAGCACGCCGCAGTTGCGGCAGATGATGGCTGAAGCCGCCATTGCCGCAGGGCAGAATGAACTGGCAGCCCGCACCTACCTGGCTCTGGCCCGCGAAACCGAGGGCGTCAACAGCAGCTATCTGCGCGCCCGCGCCGCAGAGCTTGATCCCAAGCTGGCCGCTGCCGAAGCCGCGCCCAAAGTTCCTGCCACGGACGCAACGCCTGCTGCGGACAAGGGCGGCCAAAAGTCTGCCCAGCCCGCGCAGACAAAGCCGTAACGATTTCAGACAACAACCCGCAGCTTGCTCCGCACTGCGGGTTGTTGCGTAATAAGGGTGCGCCACCGGGCGCACCTCGCATTCAGTAGCAGTAACGGCCTGCGTGCCAAGCGCCGGGCCGGGAGGAAGCATGAGCAACAACCCCCTGTTGCACGGCGCTCACGGTGAGCGTCATTTGTTGTTGGGCAACGAGGCCATCGTGCGCGGCGCTCTTGAAGCGGGCGTGCATATGGTGACCTGTTATCCTGGTACGCCTTCATCCGAAGTGCCGGACACCTTTCATCGCATAGGCGGCGAAGGGCGCTACCGGCTGGAGTATTCTGTCAACGAAAAGGTCGCTATGGAAGTGGCCGCCGGTGCCGCTCTTGGCGGCGCAATGAGCCTCGTGACCATGAAGCACGTGGGCCTCAACGTGGCCGCCGACCCGCTGTTTACAGCGGTGTACACGGGACTGCCCGGTGGACTGGTCATACTTTCTGCTGACGACCCGGGCTGCCATTCCAGCCAGAACGAGCAGGACAACCGCTATTACGCGCGCTTTGCCATGCTGCCCTGTTTTGAGCCAGCCTCGGCTCAGGAAGCCAAGGACATGACGCGCGAAGCTTTCAGCCTGGCACGCCAGCTTGAGCAGCCCGTGCTGCTGCGCACCACTACGCGCATCAGCCATTTGCGTGGCCCTGTTGATTTTTCTGACCTGCCCGCAGCGCAGCCCAAGGTGGAATTTCGCCGCGAACCCTCACGATTTGTGCCCGTGCCCGGCGTGGCCCGCAGGCGGCATGTGGTTTTGGACGAAATTATGGACCGCGCCCGTCAACTGGCGGAAGAAAGTCCCTTCAACACGGTTGGCGAACCCGCAGCGCCCACAGATCTGGGCATTATTGTCAGCGGTGTTTCGCGCAACTATCTGGCCGACGCGCTTTCCTCCAATGACTGGATGGGCCGCGTGCGCGTGCTGGAACTGGGCATGACCTGGCCCCTGCCCGAAGAAAAAATCAGCAGTTTCCTTGCCCAGTGCAAGCGCGTGCTGGTGCTCGAAGAGGGCGAAGATCTGCTGGAACACGACATCCGCGCCCTGGTGCAAAAGCGCGGTCTGACCGTGAGCATTGACGGCAAGAACGATATTCTCACCCATCAGGGCGAATATTCCACCTCTCTGGTCACGCGCCGTCTGGCCCAGTGGCTGGATGTTCCCTGTACCCTGCAGCAACCGCGCAGCACCGAGCCAGACCTGCCAGGCCGTCCGCCCAACCTGTGCCCCGGTTGTTCACACCGGGCCGTGTATTACACGGTTCGTCAGGTTTTTGGCGACGATGCCTACTATTCCAGCGATATCGGCTGCTACACCCTGGGGCTTTTGCCGCCTCTGCGCACGGCTGACTTTCTTGTCTGTATGGGGTCGTCCATCTCGGCGGGCAGCGGTTTTGCCCGCGCCTCAGAAAAGCCCGTAGTCGCCTTTATCGGTGACTCCACTTTCTTCCATTCCGGCATGACTGGGCTGGCCAACGCGATTTTCAACCAGCACAATGTGCTCATGGTCATTCTTGACAACGGCACTACGGCCATGACAGGCCATCAGCCCAACCCCGGCATGCTGCAGGATATGCTTGGCGGCATGAGCAGCCACATGGACATTGAAGCCATCGTGCGCGGCATGGGCGTGACCGAAGTAGCCAAGGTGCGGGGCTTCAACATCAAGGCTCTGACCAAGACTCTGGGCGAAATGAAGAACAAACCCGGCGTGCGCGTGCTCATCACCGAAGAGCCGTGCGTGCTGTATGCCCGCCGCCAGCTCAAAAAAACTTCGCCCCAGGTGGCGGAGGTGGCGCAACAGGGCGCAGAAGCCCTGCGTTGCCTTGAGCAGCTTGCCTGCCCCGCCTTTTACCGCAGTGGCGACAATCTGGCCGTGGACGCGACCCTTTGCACGGGCTGCATGGTATGTTTGCAGGTGGCCCCCGGGGCCTTCAAGGCGCGCAAGCGCCAGGGATAGGTGAAAACAATGACTATGCAAAACAACCAGAAACGCATGCGCGTCTATTTTACTGGAGTGGGCGGCCAGGGCACCCTGACAGCCACGACCCTGCTGGCCCGTACGGCCCTTGAAGCCGGGCTGGATGTGGTGGCGGGCGAGGTGCACGGCATGGCCCAGCGGGGCGGCGTGGTAGAATCCGTCATGCTGCTGGGCGGCTGGCGTTCGCCCAAGCTCGACATGGGCGAGGCCGACGTTATGCTTGGCTTTGAACCCCTTGAAACCCTGCGCGGCCTGCCGTATCTGAAAAAAGGCGGAGCGGTTTTTTCCAGCAGTGACCCCATGCCCCCTGTGGGCGTGTCGCTTGGTAAGGCCGAGTACCCCGCCATGAGCCGAATTGAGGCCAGCGTGTGCGAAGTGGCTGGGGTGTGCCATTTTATTCCCTGCCGTGAGCTGGGAATAAAGGCAGGCTCCGTACAGAGCGGCAATACCGTGCTTTTGAGCGCCGTTTGCGCCTCGGGCGTGCTGCCCTTTGGTGTGAATGCGCTTGAAGCGGCCATCAAAAAGTTCTTGCCCGCCAAGCTTCAGGAAGTGAACCTGCGCGCTCTGGAACTCGGCAAAAACGTCCTCGGCGCAGTGTAATTTGGCAGAGATTTTTATGTTTGAAGAGCATTGTGGGGGAGGGGCCTGGAGCTGACACGGTTTGAAATGCTTTGTGTGGGGGAGAGACCCCTTTTGAAAAGGGGCCCTCCCCCA
This sequence comes from Desulfovibrio sp., assembly GCA_028708195.1. Lineage (GTDB taxonomy): Bacteria > Desulfobacterota > Desulfovibrionia > Desulfovibrionales > Desulfovibrionaceae > Desulfovibrio. The sequence goes on along the minus strand of JAQVZK010000075.1, from coordinate 4,722 downwards.
CGCCCCCACCCTCTAAAATTTTTGTTTTTAGTTCATCGTGTTACATAAAAAGGCGGCCGACGTTCAAAGTCGGGCCGCCTTTATCAATGTAGCAGTGGCAGAATGCAAAAGAGTTTTTACGGCAGTGTCAGAGGAATGCGGTGTTAAGCCGAGGGTTCCTGTCCGTCAGCCTCGGGGGCCGCAATACGGATTTCTTCCAGTTGTTCATTTTGTCTGGCGGCTTTAAGCTGGCCGCAGGCTGCCTTGATGTCCTGCCCCTTGCTCTTGCGAAGAATGGCCGTAACGCCACGGTCCCAGAGGTATTTTTCAAAAGCCAGCACGCGCTCGTGGCTGGGCGCTTTATAAGGCGAACCTTCTGCGGGATTATACATAATAAGGTTCAGCTTGCCCTTGACCGAATTGACAAGGGGTACCAGCTCCCGCGCGTGTTCCAGCCCGTCATTGACGCCGCCGAGCAGCAGATATTCAAAGGTGATGCGTTCGCGCGTGTTGAGCGAGTAAGACTGGAGTGTCGCCATCAGGCGGTCCAGAGGCCAGCGCGCGGCCTTGGGCATGATGCTGGCGCGCAGTTCCTGATTGGGCGCGTGCAGCGACACGGCGAGAAACGCCAGGCCGCATTCGCCGAGTTCCTTCAGGTTTTTTTCTATACCGCAGGTGGAAACCGTGATGCGGCGGGGCGAAAAATTTAATCCCTTGTCGCTGTTGAGGCTTTCCAGAGAGCGCATGACCTCGTTAAAATTCAGCAGGGGTTCGCCCATGCCCATAAAAACGATGTTGCGCAGCATGGGCCAGTGCAGGCGGGTATCGCCCAGGTGTTCGCGGGCCACCAGTATCTGGCCGAGAATTTCAGCCATAGTCATATTGCGCTCAAAGCCCATCTGCCCGGTGGAGCAGAAGGTGCAGCCCATAGTGCAGCCCACCTGACAGGAGAGACACTGGGTCCAGCGGCGGACGCCTTCGCGGGAATCTGAGGGAATAAGCACCGTTTCAACCTGTGCGCCGTCTTCAAGGCGCAGCAAAAATTTGGTGGTGCCGTCCTGACTTTCTTCCACGGCGGTCACTTCTGGCCAGACGATGCAGGCTTTGGCAGCCATGCGTTCACGGCAAGGCCGGGAAATGTTGGTCATGGTGTCAAAATCGCGCGCCATGCGCTGCCATATCCATTGCCAGATCTGCATGGCGCGAAACTTGGGTTCGCCCAGTTCTGTCTGCGTCCAGGCTTCCAGTTCAGGAAGGGTGAGATTGAGAAGATTGATCATTCTGTCCTGCCGGGCGGTGGCGTCCTGGCTGCGTTTGTGGTTTCGGCCTCGCCCTGTGCGTAAAGGCCCGCCTTTTGTTTACCGGGTGGAGGAGAAGAGTACAAGGAGATTTGTTGCAGAGGAACGTCTTTGGCTTGGGTAGATATCACTAACGCCACGTATCCGCCCCCGACAACCAGATGTCCCGACGTCCAGCCATCTCTGGCGGCCTGATGCTCCTTATGCTCTGGACTTCATGCCGCTCTTAGCGACCTGACGCCCCCGACCTCACCTTCAGCGCGAATGCGCACGATGGCATGGTCGCCCGACCGAAGGGAGGGAAGCTTCCGTCCGCAGGGCACACCAGTCTTCATGCTCAGGAAAACCCAAAACCAACCCCAACACCCGCCCCGCGCCCACCATCAGTCAGCAGACCCTTCAAAAATAATCTTGATTTTGGTGTAAAAATATACAGGGCCGCCCCATAGTTCAGAGACGGCCCCAAGGGTAAGGTAATCTGTTCTGGCGGATCTAACTGGTCTGCCTCGTCAACCTGCTCAGCCTGCGTAATATGCTCCGCCGACATGCACTCACGTCAGTTAGCCAACCGACTTGCGCGTATATTCCCGCACAAAACATACTGCTGAATCAAGGTCCGTAACCTCTCCGGCAATCTGCGCTTTAAGCAGGGCATCACGAATCACGCCCACCTGCGGGCCGGGCGACAGCTTGGTTTCGCTCATGATTTCATTGCCGTTGAGCAGGGGCTCGAGCATCTGTTCCGGCGTTTCGGCGCGGTCCAGGTACTTCATATTGTGGTTGAACGAGGTGGGGATGCCGTCGCGCGCCTTGAGGTCTGCCCGGGCCATGGCAATAAGGCGGGGGTAGTCATCCAGAGCCTTGAAGCGGCGGATGCCGCGATCTGTCATCATGAAGTGGAAGCGCATGTGGTTGCGCACCAGGTTGCAGAGCAAATCGATGTCTTCCTGGGTGAAGTGCAGGCGGCGCAGGATCTTGCGCGTTACCTTGGCCCCCACGCGGTGGTGCTGGTAGTAGGTCCACAGGCCGTCAAAATATTCGCCGGTGTAGAGCTTGCCCACATCGTGAAAGAGCATGGCCATGGTGCCCAGCCAGTCATAGTGAAAATCCTCTTCGGGATAGCGGCGCATGCACTCGAGCGTGTGCTCGAAGACGTTTTCGGTATCGCCTTCCTTGTTGCGCATCTGCGTCAGGCAGGAGAGGGAGGCCACTTCGGGGATGAGCCCCTGAAGAATATGGGCCTCAAACAGCAGGCGAACGAAGCGGTGCATGTTCTCTGCGGCGACCTTGCGCCATTCGTCCATAATGTCCGTGGCGGGCACATAGTCGAGCACGCGGCTGGAGGCGCGGATGATGGCAAGCCAGGTATTGGGTTCAATGGGCAGGTCAAAGTTGGCGGCAAAACGCAGCGCCCGAATGGCCAGTAAATAGTTGTGGCGCAGGGTTTCGTCCGGCAGGCCGGTGAGGCAGATGGCCCCGCTCTTGATGTCTTCAAAGCCGTCGTATACATCGCCGCGGGCTTCGGGGGTGTTGAAGCCGGTGAGGCGCAGCGAGAGGCGCTCTTCATGGCTCATGATATCGATCATCGTGGGCGTGATCTTGACCAGCGAAAGCTCAGGGTGCCCGGCTGCTGCCACTTCAAGGGGATAGAAGCGGAATGTGACGCCGTTTTCTTCCATAATGGCCAGGGCGCGCTTCTCGGGGGCGGCTGTGGCCTTGGGAAAGAGTTTGAACAGGGTATCCATGTCTGGCTCGCAGGCAATGTCTACGGCCAGATGGTCAACCTTCTGGAGCAGATGTTCCTGCAAGGGGGCATTGATGACATGCGCGTCATAGCCGTTGCGCAAAAATGTTTTGCAAATGGTTATGGCGTCTTTAAGCGCTTGCTGCATCGTGAACTCCTTGCAAATAATGATGGCAATGCCCTGCATTATGCCTTTTGGGGGCAATGAAAGTCAAGCATGCCGCCTTGTTGTGCTGGAAAAGATGGTAACATATCAAAAGGGTTAGCGCGACGCTTTTGTAAAGTGCTTCATACCCGCGCAGTTGCTGTTGAAGCTGAGTGGCTCAATAAGGGAATTTTATCACAACTGGCCTCCACATGAAAGCCCCCGTGCGAACACGGGGGCTTTGGTAACGTCTTTCACCGCAGGCCGATGTGGGTCAGCCTAATCGTGCATATGATTGACTTCCATCTTGACGCCAAGGGCCACCCGCCACAGCAAGGAGAGCACCAGAGCGCCAACGCCGTACACACCAAGAGCCACGGCAATTTCCTTGGCAGAGGGCATGTAGGGGGTGAAGGCTTCAAACATGTTGGGGGTAAAACCGGCCACCAAGAGGCCAAGACCCTTGTCAATCCAGGACGCCAGCACCAGCATGATGAGGGCGATGGGCAGCAGGCAGGGGTTTTCGCGGAACTTGGGCGGAATAAGCAGTGCCAGAGAAGCAAAGGCCATGACAACAGCGCCCCACATCCAGTAGCTCACCCAGGGCAGATGCCCTTCGTGCCCGAAGAAGAGGAAGTGGATGGGTTCTTCGTGCCCGGGAATGCCGCTGTAAAAAGCGGTAAAGATTTCGAGCAGGTAGAAGAAGACGTTGATGCACATGGCATAAACGATGATAGTGGTCAGGGTTTTTACGGCTTCCTTGCCGGGCTCGAAGCCCGTCAGGCGGCGCAGCACCATCATCAGCAAGAGCAGGATGGCAGGACCGGAGCAGAAAGCCGAGGACAGGAAGCGGGCGGCCATTATGGCGGTGAGCCAGTAATGGCGGCCGGGAATGCCCGCGTACAAGAAGGCTGTGACCGTATGGATGGAGAAAGCCCACAGGATGGAGATGTAGATGAGGGGCTTGATCCATTTGGGCGGATCAATCTCGTGCCTTTCGGCCTCAAGGGTGACCCAGCCGATGATGATGTTCAGACCCAGATAGCCGATGAGCACCATCATGTCATAAAACATGACGGAGTTGGGCGAGGGGTGGAGCATCACGTTGAGCATGCGCTGGGGCTGACCAAGGTCCACCACAATAAAGAGCGCGCACATGACCACGGCCGCCACGGCCATGAATTCGCCGAAGATGATCATGCGTTTGAATTTCTTGTAGTGATGGAAATAGGTGGGCAGCACCAGCATGACGGCCGAGGCCGCCACACCCACGAAATAGGTGAATTGCGAAATATACAGCCCCCACGAAACGTCACGGCTGAGGCCGGTGACGGAGAGACCGTTCTGCAACTGATCCAGATACACAAGGCCGCAACCCGCGATAAGAACCAGCAGGAAGATCAGCCACATGTAGAAGGTCTTAGGACCGTCGAGCAATTTTTCAAGCATGGCCTGTTCTCCCTAAATAAGGTAGTAGACGCCGGGCTGGGTGCCCAGGTTGGGCTTGCGGCGAATACTGTAATTGGCCGCCAAAGCCTGGCGCACCGTTGAATTTG
>JAQVZK010000074.1 GCA_028708195.1 Desulfovibrio sp. | reverse complement strand
AGCATGCCTTGCCCCTTGCGCAGCAGCGAAAGGGTGTCGGCGCAGACACGGTGCCCCAGGCCCACGGGGTCCACGCGGGTGATGACGCCGGGCACGAGTTCTTCACGGCTGCGGGCCATTTTGCACTGGGCCACAATATCCTTGAGGTCGGCCACGGCCGCTCTGGATACAACAATGCCCGCCACACCGCGTTCCAGAATTCCTGCGGCAAGGCGGGCCTCGTCCAGCGTACCGGCTTCAACCAGCACACTGTCGCTCTGGGCCAGAAGGTTTTCTACAGGTATTACCTCCCAGCCGCGAGCCAGAACCACGTGCTCCCCGGCATGCAGTCGTTGCAGCACGGCTTCTTCATCGGCCTTGACGGTGAGCCCGACCAGGGGCGTTTCTTCAGCGGGCCACACGGGGCAGCGTGAAAGACCGGCCACCTGTTCCACATGGTCGCGGGGGACGATAACGCCGTCCACACCCGACTCAAGAGCCAGGGTCACATCGCCTTTGTCGAAGGGCACGCAGTTGAAGTAGATGCGCGACATGTCTATTCCCCCACAATGGTCATGGCCTGATTTACCGAGGCATTTTCGTGCACGATGGCACGAAGGGCCTTGACCAGGGCAACGCGGTTGGGATGCTGGAAGACGTTACGGCCGACAGAAATGCCCGCGCCGCCCGCTTTGACGGAGTCTGAAACCATCTGGAGGATTTGACGGGTGGATTCCATCCGTTCGCCGCCAGCGATAACCACGGGCACGCAACAGGCTGAAACCACTTCAGAAAAACTGTCCACATCGCCAGTGTAGGGAACCTTGACGATGTCTGCTCCAAGCTCGACGCCCACGCGGGCACAGTGGGCCACCACATCTTTGTCAAAGCCGTTTTTGATCTGCGGGCCACGGGCGTACATCATGGCCAGCAGCGGGATATGCCAGTTGTCACAGGCTTCGGCCACGCGGCCAAGGTCTGCCAGCATGAGGCGTTCATTGGGGTCGCCCAGGTTGACGTGCACAGAAACGCAGTCAGCGCCGTGCTTGATGCCTTCCTCCACCGTGCCCACCAGGGTCTTGGTGTTGCCGTTGGGCGTCAGGGCTGTGGAGGCGGAAAGATGGACAATCAGGCCAATGTCTTTGCCAGCGCTGCGGTGAGAGCAACGCACAAGGCCCTTGTGCATGAGCACGGCATCCGCGCCGCCCGTGGCCATATCGTTGACGGCTTCGCGCATGTCTACAAGACCGTCGACCGCGCCAATGGTAACGCCGTGATCCATAGGTACAATGATGGTGCGTCCGTTCTCACGATTGATGATGCGCTCAAGCCGGACTTTTTTGCCAAGGTACATGGCCTGCTCCTTTCAGTTGCTGTGCTGCGTATTGCAGATCAATTACATACTGCCTGTAGCCACGGACCGCGCGGTCATTACCTTTTGGGCCGGCTGCCCATACAAAAAAAGGGCCGCCGGCGGTTTGCCTGCGGCCCTTGAACTTGCTAACATTTTATTCGCGTCAGCGAAGCTCCCGACCACAGGCATCCATAAAATACGCAAAGAAATACCAGCTATAAAAGCTAGCGGCGTATGAGGAGGTGTGGTTGGAAGAAATGCGCTGCATCACAAAATCCTTATTGTTTCTGCGAAGCACGTTACGCCGGGTAAAAACACCTGTCAATATCTTTTAATAAAAATAATTGAGCTGTTTTCGGGCGTCCTGTGCCAGAACCGCGTTTTAAGGGCGTGTCTGGGGTACCAGGTATCCGCCAGAATACGCGCATGTATATGCTGAATGCGTGCGGCGCACGGGGCCCAAGTGCCGACCAGTTCATTTCTCGCTCACCTCCTCGCATACGGGCGGGCGCACGGAGCCCAAGGCCGCGCCCCAGTGTTTGAGGCGTGACCTGCGGCCATTTCGCGCGCGCAGGCGCATGGGCAGCCGTAACCTGAGCCAGCATCCAGCATCATCTCGGCCAATTCGCGCCCGCTCGGGGTAACCCAAGTGCCTTGCCCACAGGGGCGAAGATTTTTATCAGCCGTGTTGCATATTATAAGGATATCCCATGTTGGCGGCAGGGTGTGCAAAAAGGGGCAAAGGGGGGCAAAGTGTGAAAAATTCCGAGTTGATTAACCAATCAAGTCGCGTATGCGCTCAAAAGCCCGCGCAGGGGCAGTGCCAATAACGGTATTTTTGTCTGGCTGAAGAAAATGTTTTTTTAAATATAATAAATAAACCAGATAGTTGTCTGAATTTTATGTGTAATGCTTTGTGCTGAGCCAAGTTTGCCTTGACAGTTTTGGGAAAATTTTCTTAAAAGAAGACATGCCAAATGTTAACATTTAACTTTCGAGATTTAAAAATGCGCGCTGTGTCCGCCATGGCCGAACTCACGCAGCCAATCTCGGCATCGGGCAGAACGGGCGCGCGGCATTTTGATGAATCTCGGTATGGGGAGGCAAGCATGAATCTCAGCAAATTTCCGCGTAGAGGCTATGTAAAGGAGCCAACGCCCCTGGAGTTTTTACCGGCCTTCAGCAAGGCTCTTGGCAACAAGGTCAATGTGTGGATCAAGCGCGACGACCTTTTGCCTGGCACCGGCGGGGGCAACAAAACCCGCAAGCTTGACTTCGCCATTGCCGATGCACTGGCCAAAGGGGCAGATACCATCATCACCTGCGGGGCTGTGCAGTCCAACCACTGCCGCCTTACGCTGGCCTGGTCTGTGAAAGAGGGGCTGGACTGCCATCTGGTTCTTGAAGAGCGCGTTGCGGGCAGCTATGCCCCCGAAGCGTCGGGCAACAACTTTCTTTTCCGTCTTTTGGGTGTCAAGAGTACCACAGTGGTGCCCGGCGGCAGCCCCATGATGCAGGAAATGGAGAAGCTTGCCGAAAAACTGCGTGCCGAAGGGCGCAAGCCGTACATCATCCCCGGGGGGGCTTCCAACGCCATTGGCGCGCTGGGCTATGTGCAGTGCTCGCAGGAAATCATGCAGCAGATGTTTGACCGGGGCCTTGACTTTGACCATATGGTCGTCCCCAGTGGCAGTGCCGGAACCCATGCGGGCGTTCTGCTGGGCATGCTTGGCTGCACTATGAACATCCCTGTGACGGGCATTGGCGTGAACCGCAAAAAGCTTGTGCAGGAAGAAGCCGTGTACTCTCTCATGCAGGAAACCGCGGCCCTTATGGGCGTGTCCATTCCCTTGCCGAGAGAAGCCGTGGTTGCTTACGATGACTATGTGGGGCCAGGCTATTCACTGCCCACGGCTGCCATGGTTGAGGCCGTGCGCCTGCTTGCCTCTACAGAAAGCATTCTTCTTGACCCGGTGTATTCCGGCAAGGCTATGTCGGGCCTGATTGACCTTGTGCGCAAGGGGCATTTTCCCACAGGTTCCAATGTGCTTTTCCTGCATACGGGCGGCTCTCCTGCCCTGTACGCCTATCTTGACGAGTTTCGCCAATAGACGGCGCGGGCCGCGTGGGCTGACCACGCGGCCCGTATGTTATACTTCCCCTACGGGAGAGGAAAAGAACCATGCAGAATGACAAGTTGAAAATGTACGGTGGCATCTGGGGCGGGCTTGTTCCACTTGCGATACTTGTGGTGGGGCTTGTGTGGCTTTCTGTGGCAGGTCGGGGAGGAACCAAGCCATTCTGGGCCTGCGCCTGGATGGCGCTGGCAGTGGGCTTGTTTTTTGCCAAAAGTAAAGAAGAATACTGCAAGGCCGCCATGCGCGGCATCGGTGACAAGACAGGTATTGTCATCGTAACGGCATGGCTGTTTGCAGGGGTGTTTGGCAAACTTATGGCAGCCGGTGGCTTGGTGGACGGCCTGTTGTGGCTTGGCATGACCACAGGGGCGCAGGGGGCGGTATTTACCCTGCTGGTGTTTGCCGCAGCCATGCTTTTTTCACTGGGTACGGGAACCAGCACCGGAACGTGCATTGCACTGACCCCGGTATTGTACCCGGCCGGATACTTTTTGGGGGCGGACCCGGCAATGCTTGGTCTGGCCATTTTGTCCGGGGCGGCCTTTGGCGACAACCTGGCCCCCATATCAGACACGACCATTGTGTCTGCCTACACGCAGGGAGCCACCATGCGTGATGTGGTACGAAGTCGCTTTCCTCTCTGTATTCTGGCGGCGGCTTTTAGCGTGGTGGTATTTATTATTTTTGGCGGCGGGGGCGAGACTGCGGTTCTGCCCGAGATACATGCCAACCTGAACCCGACCGGTATATTCATGCTGCTGGCGCTGATTGTGGTTGTAGTGGCGGCACTCAGCGGCAGGCATATCATTGAGTCACTCATTTACGGCAACGTCACGGCGGCTTTGGTGGGCATGCTTATAGGCACGCTCAAGCCCGGTGATATCTTTGGCATTCCCGCCAAGGCCGGGGCTTCTACGGGGATCATCCAGTCCGGCATCGACGGCGTGGTGGGTGCCATTATCTTTGCCATACTTATCCTTGCCGTTACCCAGATTCTGGTGGAATGCGGCATAATGACCAAGATTCTGGAATTTGCCCACAAGAGCGTGGTCAGTACAGTGCGTCAGGCTGAACTGTTTATTGTGGGGGTAACCATTCTGGCGTCCATACCCATTTCTGCCAACGCTCCGGCGGAGCTGCTGGTGGGGCCGAGCCTTGTGCGCCCCATTGGCGAAAAGTTCAACCTTGCCCCGGCGCGGCGCGCGAACCTTATGGACTGCGCGGTATGCACCATCTTCTTTATTCTGCCGTGGCACATTGTGGTGGCCGCGTGGTACGGCGCTCTGGTGAGCGCGGCAGAAAGCTATGGCATTGCGGCGCCGCCCATCAGCACGGCTCTGTACAATCCGTATTCGTGGGCTTTGCTGGCGGTGCTGATATTCTCAGCCGTCACCGGTTGGAACCGCCGCTATGCCACTCCTGAGGACACGGCATCCGAAGTGGCTTGACAAACTGCCAGAGGACACACCGTGTCCTCTAATATGGGCGGCAGGCGGGATGTTTATTCCGGCTGCCGCCGCTTCAGTTTTACGGCCGCAGCGCGGTTTGTCTGTATGGCTGAAAGGAACCGCGAATTTTTTGTGGACATTGAACGTGTGTATTTTCAACATCACTATGCTCTATGGACAAGGCGTGAATATGCTCTATGGACAAGACATCATAATTTGCTAAGATTCTCTAAGGCAAACATATGAGGAATAAACATTGAGCCAAGTTCAGACCTATAGTGCGCAGGCCATAGATTATATCAAGCAGTGCCTGCTTGACGGAACACTTGCACCTGGCGACCCCATCCGTGAAACCGAAATCGCGGAGCACCTCGGCATCAGCCGCGGGCCCGTGCGCGAAGCCCTGCAGACCCTCCTGCAGCAGGGGCTTGTGACCGGGTTGCCACAAAAAGCCAAACATATACGCCATCTTACAGCGCAAGAAATTGAAGACAGCTACTGCCTTGGGGGCACGCTGGAGGGGGCCTGTATTGTGCAGTCTATGGACAAGTGGAATGATGCGGCCTTGGCCGAAGTAAAGGCCATACTGGACGAGATGTCGCGCCAAAGCCGCAGCGCCGGGGGGCTTTCAAGCATGAGCCTCGTGGACGAAGCCTTTCATGATGCGCTGCTTTCGCGCTGTTCCAACAGGCTGATGGTCAACACTGCGCGTAATTCCTGCGCCCATATTTCAAAGTTTCTTTACTATAAATGCTGGGATACGCTTTTTTCACCCCAGGAATTTTATGAGCGCCATACGGTCATTTACGATGCCCTGTGCAGTCGTGACCCGCAGCGTATCGAGCGTGTCCTGCGAGAGCATTATGCTGAGTCGGGGCGGCGTCTTGGGCTTCAGTGCGGGCAGCGCTAGTGGCTGCTCATCAATAATTCTTTTGCCAGCGGGCTACGTCAGAAGGCTTTTTTACTTGGGGCAGGTACAGTAAACGTACAGGCCCCAAGTAAAAAAGCCTTCTGACCGTGGTGCCGAATCTTTTTCGGAAACAGTCCCCCAGACCGTTGCGCTGTATGTTGCCCTGACGCCTGGGGGCCGTCGTCTGCCGTCAGGGCCGGCGCGCGGCATGGGCTGTTGCCCGGAGGACTGCGGACAAGCGCATGATGTGCCTGGTTTGCCGGGCGTCGCAGTAAGCCCCCGGCAAGCTCTACGGTCACGTGTTCTCACTCCCGGATTTTTGGAGTGGCGGCCACTGCGCGGGTTTTCAAGCGCTGGGAACCGGGCGCAATTTACGAGTTTCTAGCCGTTTGAGCACGAAATCACCGGGCCGCACCTCTTCGGGCACGACTTCAAGGGGAAACTCCGCCCGGCCAAGCGTGCGGTGGCCCCCGGCCTGACCCACGTCGTAAAAGCAGGCGTCGGCCAGGCGGCCGATGTCGCGCCCGCCGTCACCACGAAAGATGACAATAACGGTCTTGCCCACAATGCCGCCGACGGCAATCCATTTGAGGTCGTGCACGCGTGTAAAAAAGTCCGCCACGGCCACCAGCAGGTCGGCGCTATTTACTTCATTGAGCCAGGCAAAGGCACCGTTGCCACGGCAGTCAGTAAGACTGCGGAACGCGCGCGAGAAAAGCGGCAGCCATTCGCGCAGATACTCGCTGCGGATGATACGGCGCAAAAGATTGTTGTCTGCATGGCGCGAAAGCCACTGGTAGGCGCGCAAATCCTCTTCATCCCCCGAGCGTTCGAAGGCCGCGGTGTCTGTACGGATGCCGTAAAGCATGGCTGTGGCCAATCGGGGGCTGGGCCGCAAGCGCAGCGCCTGAAAGTAGCGGGTCATAATGGTGCTGGTTGCGCCAAGCCCCGGGCGAATATCGCAAAGCGACGGCGCGGCGGGCACAAAACAGCCCCCGTTGGTGGGCAGGGGGTGGTGGTCGATGATGCAGTCAAAGGCAATACCCTGAAAGGCCTTGTGGTGGTGCGGCTGCGAATCCACCAGGGCAAAGTTGGTATATTGTTCGGCCTTTTCTGGTTGCCATGCGCGCACGGGGATGCGCAGATACCGGATCATGGCCAGATTGTCGGGTCGGGTTACTTCATTGACGCGGGCAATGTCAGCGTTGTGAACGCGCGTCAAAATGATACGCCTGAGGGCCATGGCCGAAGCGAGGGCGTCAGGGTCTGCGTTGATGAGAATGCACCAGCGGTCTTCCTTGTCCAGGTTTTGTCGCCATTCTTTCATGTGAGCAACAAGTTCGGCATTGGGCAGCATTACTGTGGTCATCCTCCCGGGGGCAGGCCCCTGATTGCACGGCAGCGCGTTTTTCATTGCCAGACAGAGGGGTATCGGTTTGGTTCTTATTGCCGTGCGTCGTTGGCAAGGGCAGCCAATACGGGCAGTGATGCCGCAAGGCCGTCCCAGTTAAAAATCTCCACCATATGGGTCGCTGCGGGCGGTGCGTCAGCCATAAGGCGTAGCGCAGTACAGCGTTGCGCGGGCGTGAGGGCCGCAAGCGGCAGGTGCTGGTCACTACTGCCCGGAGCACTCCAATGCAACATGGCGGCCTGACTGGGCAGGGCAGAATGCAACAGAGCGGACTGAGCATAGCCCAGGAGATGCCCTACGTCCAGACAAAGGCCCAGGCCGTGGTCAGCGAGAAAGCCGTCGCCAAGGCAAGCCACGTCACTGTGTGCGACATTTTCCAGCAAAAGGGGCGGTGCAGGCAGCCCATGCCCGTGCCAGTGCCTTGCAAAGTCCGCCAGCAGGCGGCGCTGGTGGGCGGCTGTGCCTTCTGGCGGATGCAGAACCGCTGCCCGCAAGGTCATGCGCGGCACAAGGGTGCGAACCCTCTCCAGCACGGCAAGCGCCAGCCGGGCGGGCTCACGGGCCGGATGGGCATCGCCAGCGCGCACGTGCGTGGCCCAGGGCAGGTCCACGGGCAGATGGGCATGCCAGCGCAGGGGCAGGTCGGCAAGGCTGGCTGGCAGATCGGCCGGGCCATACCGGAGGCAGCCCTGGGCTTCAAAAAGGCACAATCCCACTTCATCTATCTTGCCTGACAAAAAATGCGCGTTTTCGGCCACAGTGGCGGGGATGACAAAGGACGGCGCGGCCATGCGTCCCTGCAGCGGATGCCCGCCAGCCGACTGCGGCAAGTGCTGCGCGTGTGGCGACTGCGGCAAGTCTGGCGACTGCGGCAAGTGTGGTGCCCCGCCCGGCGTTCCCGGCGCTTCCGGCGCGCACGACGCGCACGGCGTTGCCGCGAACGAGGGGTTTTTTGCGTCAGGCATGGCTGCGGCCTGCGCCGCCATTGTATGTGGCAGTTGTGTAAAAGAGCAGGTGCATGGTTTTTTACCGAAGGGTTTGGGCGGGCCGGGTGCCCTACAGCGGCGGAGCCGGACACAATGCCAGCCCCGCCGCAGGATTATTTATACAAGTTTGCTGCTCTGCCAGCCGTGTTCCTTGGCAGCTGCCTCGGCCTTGGGGCCGCCCACAACGCAGATTTGCCCATTTTGGGAGGCTTCTGCCAGCACTTCGGCAAAGTCGCTGAAGTGCTTTTCAGTGGTGGTGAGTATTTCTTCACGCATGATGCCGCGGGCGGCGTCCGTATCATTGGTGAGCCAGCGGGTCAGGGACTGTGCGCCCTTGGCGTCGGGCAGCAGGTAGCTGTCCAGATCGCCGATGGCACCCACAATGGCCTGGGTCAGTTGGGCCTTGTCCGGCTTGAAGCCGCGCAAAAAGTCGGCCATGCCGTCAAAGGCATCAAGGGTGGCGTCCACATTGGGGTCGCGGTAGGAGGCGCAAACAAGGGTGCCGCCCAGGCGGTCCAGATTGCAGAAAGCGCCGTAGGCACCGCCGCGCACGCGCACACGCTCCCACAGATAGCCCATGCGCAGATAGCGCAGGATAACGCTGGCAGAACCGTGGTACCTGTAGCCCTGATCGTAGATGTTGGCGGCCTTGCCCACGTAGTTGATCTGGGCCGGGGCAATGAAGGCCTCGGCCGCAGGCAGGCTCATGGGGCTTGCGCCAATGCCGCTGGCTGCTCCGGGGCGTGCCGGAGGCAGGGCTTGCAGAAGATGGCGCACCTGGGTTTCTGCCAGGGCAAGGCCCGAAGCTTCGGCGGTGCAGTCAAAAATAGCGCCGCGGCGGGCCACGATACGCGCGCGCAGTGCCTCAAGGTCGGCCATGAGGCCCTGCGGTTCCGCCTCAAGGCGCTGGAGCATGGAAC
>JAQVZK010000073.1 GCA_028708195.1 Desulfovibrio sp. | reverse complement strand
TGCCTGTGGTAACACCCTCGCGGGCTTCAATGGATATGGTAAAATTGGTGCTAAAGCGCGAACCATTGCGCTGCGTCATCAAGGGCAGGTCAAGACGGTCAATGAATTCCGGCGCCATAGGCAGGCAGATAAGACCACGGCCATATTTGGCCATAAAGTTGATGGCCTCGGGGGTCACAAATTCAGCGGCCATAGTCAGGTCGCCCTCATTCTCCCGGCCTTCGTCGTCCACAAGAATGATCATCTTGCCCTGCCTGATATCGGCAATGGCTTCCTCAATGCTGCACAGTGGCATGATGTGTCCTTCGTTTAGCCCGCACGCGGGCTGTGAATATTATATTTATTTAAATTAGGTCTGGGCTGACATTCTGTCAACCGCGCGCCTGCGCTCCATTTTCGCCAGTGGCGGCTGGCGCGGGGCGCAGATCCTCTTCGACCAGACGCTGCTGCGGGGGCAGCCCCTCTTCGGCTAGACCGACGCTGCGGGGCGCAAGCCCACTTCGACCAGCAAATATTGCAACGGCCGACCGAGAAGAAAGGGCAGCATGGCCGCAGGCACTCCTGCCCGCTCGACGCACAGTTGGCGAAAGGCGGCGTCAGCGCGCACGGCCTCGCCAATATCAGCCAGCAAGGCCTGCCGTTCTTCCCCTTCATCCATGCCATTGCCGTGAGCCTGCGTGCCTCGCGGGGCGAAACCCAAACGGGCCGCAGCTTCAAGCACTGGCGTTACGGGGCTTTGCTCCTCATGGGCGGCCATCAGATCGGGCAAAAACGCGCGGGTTTCTTCATTGACATCTGGAAAACCAGGCAGTTGCTCCCCACCGGCCAGAGCTTTAAGGGCTTCTGCCCGCCCCAGCAGGGGTTCATTGCCCAGCAGTTCTTCCAGCGGGGCTGTGTTCATGCAAAAGAGTGCCGAGCACTGGGCTGGCCGCTGCGCATAGATGGCGCAACCGGAGCCGTCGCGGTAATAACGGCAGCGCCAGGGGTGCGCCTGCCCGCCAAGACCGGCCACCTTGATGTGTTCTTTTTCCAGAGGGCGCAACTCTCCACGCGTATCGTCACGCGCCCATTCGCCCACTCTCAGACAAACCAGGCTTTCCAGCGTCAAAACGCCGCTCACAAGGCGTGAGACGTCTTCCACCATAAGAGTGGGGCCGCCACGCAGACAGCACATGCCGCAACGGCGGCAAACCGGGGCCTCAAGGGGCGAAGACATGTCTTGTGAAATCATTGTATCTCCCAAACTGGCATGCTCTCCAGCGTTTGCAGGCAGTGTGCGTGCCCGTGGCAAGCCAACGTGTACAAAAAATTTAGCGCAGTTTTACAATGCTTGCGCCGTATCCGTAAGGTTTACTGATCGCCAAAGGGCCGCCTTGCAAGCGCGCTTCAGCCGTGGAGCGCGCCCTGAACACCTTGAGCGCCGAGAACGCTCTGCACAACCTAAAAGCTCTGACCAGTCGACTGCGTACCTGCTCCAGGGGGTTGCGGCAAGCCCCTGTGCGGAGATGTCTCTGCAAACTACGCAGATTCCCTGTGCTTTGGCACGCCCCCCACAACGGTTCCGGTGTCGCTGCCTTTTTCATCTGATCGCGTGCCTTTGCGGAACCGCCCGCCCCACCGTCTGCCCAGGGAGCGCGAGAGCTTTTCCATATAGTAATAGTAAACGGGCGTAATGTAGAGCGTGACAATCTGCGAAAAACACAGGCCGCCAACCACAGCCATCCCCAGAGGCCGACGGGCCTCTGCGCCCGCCCCTACGCCAATGGCGATGGGCAGAGCCCCCATAAGTGCTGCCACCGTTGTCATCATGATGGGCCGAAAGCGCACATGGCAGCCACGCGTGATGGCCTCCAGCGGCTCCACGTCCGGGTTGTTCCGTTGCGCCTCAAGGGCGAAGTCCAGCATCATGATGGCGTTCTTTTTAACGATGCCCAGCAGCATGATCACGCCCACAAAGCCGTAGAGGTTCAGGTCCAGCCCGAACAGCCAGAGTGTCGCCAGCGCGCCAAAGCCCGCCGAAGGCAGCCCGGAGAGGATGGTCAGCGGGTGGATGAAACTTTCATACAAAATGCCCAGCACCAGATAGATGACCACAATGGCCAGCAGAAGCAGCCAGCCCATACCCGTCAGCGAGCTTTGAAAAGCCTGGGCCGTACCCTGTGACGCAGCGGTCACGGTGTCGGGCAAGAGGGGCTGCGCGGCGGCTTCAACAGCGCCAACACCCTGCCCCAGCGACACACCGGGCCGCAGGTTGTAAGAAATGGTCACCGAGGGGAACTGGCCGTTGTGGTTCACGGCAATGGGCCCCACGCCCGGCTCCATTTTGACCAGGGTGTCCAGAGGCACAAGGTTGCCGTCTGCGGCGCGCACATACAGGCGGGACAACGCCGAGCTGTCCTGCTGAAATTTTTTCTGCAATTCCACAAAGACCGTATAGTCGTTGGTGGGCGCATAGATGGTGGATATTTCGCGCGAGCCGTAGGCCGACTGCAGCGCCAAGTCAATCTGATGCGGGCTGACGCCCAGCGCCGCCGCCCGGTTGCGGTCAATGGTGACGCGCAGTTCGGGATTTTTCAGTTGCAGGTCGCTGTTCACGTCCTGTACCTGTGGCAGGGCGCGCAGGGCTTCTTCAATTTCCTGTGCACTGCCGTAGAGGGCTTCTATGTCCGGGCCTGAAAGCGTGTACTGATAGAGCGCCTTGGACGAACGCCCCCCCAGATTGATGGCCGGGGGCACGCGCACAAAAACCCGCATGGAAGGCGAAATATTGAGTTCGCGCCGCAATTGTTCCGCCACCTGCTCAATACCGGGGCGCTGGTCGTGCGGCTTGAGCGGCATAAGCAGGATGCCGTTGTTCATGCTGGGGCTGCCGCCAACAATGCCCACAATGGAATTGTACATGGACAGATGGGGATTTTTTTCCAGCAGGGGATCAAGGCTGTGCTGCGCGTTGACCATGCCTTCGTAAGACACGCCCTGTTCCGCCTCGGTGCTGGCCACCAGCATGCCCATATCTTCCACGGGCAGAAAGCCCTTGGGTATGGCCATGCCAAGCCAGACCGTAAGGCCCAGCAGAACCAGAGAGGCGATAAGAGTTTTCAGGCGGTGGCGCAGTACGACATCCAGAGAACGGGCATAAAGCTGGTTCAGGCGGTCAAAGCCGCGTTCAAGCCAGCCGTACAACCCCTGGCCCGCGCTACGGCCAACCCTGTGCGCGCCCTTGGCCTTGAGAAAGTACGCGCAGAGCATTGGTGTAAGCGTGAGCGATACCACGCCCGAAGCCAGAATGGCCGTGATAATGACCACGGCAAATTCCCTGAACAAACGCCCCACAATGCCGCCCATAAAAAGCACGGGAATAAACACCGCCGCCAGAGAAATGGTCATGGATACGATGGTGAAGCCAATTTCGGCCGAGCCCTCGTAGGCCGCAGTGAGCGGGTCCTTGCCCATCTCCTGATGGCGCACGATATTTTCAAGCATGACGATGGCGTCGTCCACCACAAAGCCCACGGCCAGGGTGAGGGCCATGAGCGAAAGGTTGTCGAGGCTGTAGCCAAGCACCGCCATAATACCAAAGGTGGATATGACCGACATGGGCAGCGCAAGGCTGGGAATAATGGTGGCAGGCAAATTGCGCAAGAAAACAAAGATGACAAGCACCACCAGAAAAACGGTAAGTACCAGAGTAAATTTAACATCTGCCACCGAGTGGCGGATGGAATCAGAACGGTCGTAAAAAATTTCCAGCGATACGGAGGGCGGTAACTGGCGCTCAAGACCCGGCAGCAGCGCGCGGATGGCGTCCACCACCTGCACGGTATTGGTTCCGGGCTGACGTTCCACAGCAAGGGTGATGCCCGGCGCGCCGCCGTTGCCCCAGGTGATCTGCTTGTCCTGCTTGACGCTGTCCACCACCTGCCCAAGGTCGCTCAGGCGCACGGGTGCGCCGTTGCGGTAGGCCACCACCGTATCCTGAAAGGCGCGGGCGTTGAGCAGTTGCCCCGAAGACTTGATGGCGCTGGCCTTCTGGCGTCCTTCCAGCGAGCCGGTGGGCAGCATGCTGTTGGCGGCGGCCACGGCGTCGGCCACTTCGTCGATGCCCAGACCGCGCGAAGCCAGTTCGTCGGGATCAAGCTGTACGCGCACCGCGTATTTTTTCTGCCCGTACACCACCACCTGGGCCACGCCCTGGACCATCGAAAGCCTTTGGCCAATGAGGGTGTCGGCGTACTCGTTGAGGGAATACAGGGGCAAGGTTTCAGAAGACACGCGCAAGTACAGTATGGGCATGTCGGCCGGGTTGACCTTACGAAAGCTGGGCGGCGTGGTCATGCTGGACGGCATGCGCCGCTGAGCCAGGCCAATGGCCGATTGCACGTCAAGAGCCGCCGCATCGATATCGCGGTCAAGGGCAAACTGTATGGTGATGCGGGTTCGGCCTGTGGAGTTGACCGAAGAAATGGAGTCAATGCCCGCAATGGTAAAAAATTCCTTTTCCAGCGGAGTGGCCACGGATGCCGCCATTGTTTCCGGGTCAGCTCCTGCCAGGTCGGCCATGACCTGAATGGTGGGAAAATCCACATTGGGCAGATGGTTGACGGGCAGATTATTGTAGCCCGTCATGCCGAAGAAGAGCATGCCGAGCATAAGCAGCACCGTGGCTACGGGCCGGCGAATAAATATGGCGGCTATATTCATAATTTTTCTTACATCAACTGAGTATCAGACGCAAAAGCAAAAAGAGGCCGAGTCCGCAACACAGGCCGCCAATAAGCTTGCGTAGCATCCCCGTGGGAATGCGTCTGGCCACAGCAACCCCCGCCAAGAGTCCTGCCAGAGCCATAAGACAGATATAGGGCAGAATGGTAAAGTCCACATGCCCCTCAGCCACGTTGCCGATGGTGCCAAAAAAGGCCGTGGTCACCTGATAGGGCATGGCAAGCCCCACCGCCACCATTGGCGGAACCCCGACAATGATCATCCAGGGAATGGACACCACAGGGCCGCCCGCGCCCGTCAGGCCTGCCAGCAGAGCCGTCACGGCTCCGATGCAGAAAAATCCCATGCCGCTCTGCCAGAACACGCTGCCGTTTCCCGGCTTGGGGGGACGCAAGGCGCACAGGCCGGAAAAAATGATAATGCAGGACAAAAGAGCCACCAGAGGCCCCGCAGGCAGCATGCCATTGAGCATGGCCCCGGGCCAGGCGGCCAGACTGCCCGCCATGTAAGGCAGGGCCTTGCGCCAGTCAATATGGCCCAGGCGGCGGTACATGATAGTTCCCACCAGCCCCACGGGCATAAAAGAGGCCAGGGCTGTGCCCATAGCCATGTGCACCTCCTGCCCGCTGAACAAGATGAGCGCCGGTGGAATGAGGATGCCCCCAACCCCGGTGATGCCGACCAGAAAGCCTACCAGCATGGACACAGTATACAGAATGATCGTAAACATAAAAAAGCCTCAGAAAATAAAATGACACGCAAGGGTCAGAAGCCACAGGGCCAGGCCACCGTAAAGCGCGCTTTGCCGCAACAGGGCACACAAGGTCAGCAGGCGGGGGGCGTCCCACGCGGCAAGACAAGCAGCAGGCGCAGCCGCTTGCGGGGGCGGGCCCAGCCAGGGTTTGTCCACCAGCTCTCCAAAATACACAGAAGGTCCGGCCATACGCGCCCCGCACAGCCAGGCGCAGGCCGTCATGGGCCAGCCTGAATTGGGGCTGGGCATGCCCGCTGCCTGCCGGGCCACCACGGCCACACCGGGCCAGCGGCCAGACCAACGGCCGGGCAAATACGCGGCTCCGAAACTGGTTGGCGATGCGGTTGTTGGCGTGGTTGTTGGCTCGGCTGTTGGCTCGGCTGTTGGCGCGCTGGCATCACCGTGCCCAGCCGCCTGGCATTTGGCTTCAAGCCTTTGCCGCGCCCCATAAAGAGCGTGAACCAGCCCCGCACTCAGCGCCGCCAGCCGGGCTGGCACAAAGGCCAGCACGTCGTCGGCCCGCGCCCCGGCCCAACCGAGCCAGCGCCATTTATCCGTCATGTAGCCCCACATGGAGTCTGTGGTGCTCACGGCCTTGTAGCACCAAAGGGCTACCGGCCCGCCCACAAGCAGCCAGAAAAACGGCGCGGTGAAGGCATCTGTAAGATTTTCAGAAAGCGTGTCGGCCAGCGTTTTGCGCATGAGAGGCCGATCCATCACGCTGGTGTCGCGGCTCACGAGCCACGCAAGCGCCTGGCGTGCCCCGGCAACGGGTGTCTGCTCCACTCTTTCCAGCACAAGATGCCCCGTTTGCAACAGGCTGCCCATAGCAAGCCCGGCCCAGGCCAGATAGACGGCCGCCACCAGGCCCAGCACTGGCAGAGACACCGCACACCAGACGACAACACCAGCACAGGCTATCAATATAAACAGGGCTGCCGCTCCGGCCAGTCTGCCCCGGCCACGCTCGCGTCCGGTGCCTTGCGCCAGCATGAAGCGCCGCGCGGGGCGCTCAAGCGCCTCCAGCAATTTGCCCACAAGGCAGACAGGGTGCCGCCAGGGCAAGGCAGGATCACCAAGCCATAAATCCAGAACAAGGGCCAGAGGGGCCAGCCACCAGCATTCCCACACAGACCAGGGAAACGCCAAGGACAGCCCCTCCAAGAGATTCACGCCCAACTCTCCATAAGACCGGCTCTGGCCAGGGCCGCATACAGCACAATGCCCGCCGATGTGGAAAGGTTGATACTGCGCACGCGCCCCGCAAGCATGGGGATGCGCACCCGGTGCGGCGAAAAATCCAAAATGTCTTGCGGCAAACCGCGTGTTTCTGGCCCGAAAACCAGAAAATCGTCGGGCTCAAAGGCAAAATGGTGGACCATTGCGCTCGTTTCGCTGCCCTTGGCCGAGGTGAATACCAGCCGCCCGGCCGTATCCCCTGCCCCGGAACCTTGCAAAAAAGTCTGCCAGTTGGGCCATACCTTCAGATGAACATTGGGCCAGTAATCCAGCCCGGCGCGCTTGAGGTAGCGGTCTTCAAGCTTGAACCCCAAGGGTTCAATAAGGTTGAGCGTCACGCCGGTGGCGGCGCAGAGCCTGGCGACATTGCCTGTATTGGGGGGAATTTCCGGTTCATAAAGAACTATCTGCATGATTATCGCACTCGCACGCCCGTCGGGTTTTCGGTCGGGCAGATTTCTTTGGGAGAGCGATACTATGGCGTATGGGGATGCTTTTCAAGGGGTGAGCTGGGCACCGGGGGAATTGCCGCACAGGCGCTGGGCTGCCGCATCTTACCTAACATTCAGACTACGGCGCAGACCGGAGTGCGCCCACGCCAGTGCGCCGGGCCGCGCTGTTTTTTGCCGCAAACCCAGCGCCTCAGGATTCTTGCACCACAAGCCCCGCCAGCCCGGGCACAGCCTGGCAGGACACGCGCATATCCTTGCTGCCAAAGCCATTTTCCTCCAGCGTGGCAAAACTTTCGGCCTCGGTAATTTCCACGCTGGCGTCGTCTGCTCCAGCCTGTTCCAGCCTTTGCAGCAAAAGCTCCCTGGCTCGCTGACCAAGGGCTTCAAGGCTGAATCCCCTGCGGATGTTTTCTGCCAGGTCCAGCGCCGGAGCCCGCAAAAGACCGCAGCCGGTTTCAGCGTACACTTCCAAAGCATCCGTGGGCAGGGTCAGGGCCGCGCCCACGGCATTGGCCACGGCCGTGTGGGGTGGGCAGTCCACGGGCATGCCGAGGGCCTCAGCCAGATGCGGCCCGATGCAGGCCGCCGGGCCGCCCACAAGCCAGGCCCGCGCCGGGTGCGCCTCCTGCAATGCCCGCAAACCTGCCAGCGTGTAGATGGGTTGGGCGTTTATGCCCGCCACCAGATCTTTTGCGGCGCGGCTGATCTGCTTAAGGGCGTCTTCAACGGCCCTGCGGGCGAGTATTTGAGGCTCAAGACCGCAGTGGCGCGCCAGTGCCTGCAGCCCAGACAGGGAGGCCGAAACGTCCCCGGCCAGTCCGTACGGCCGTGCCGCGACGGGCCTGACTTTCTCGTTTTGCCAAAAGCTGTGCAAGGCATTAAGCGCGTCCAGCAGAGTGGGACAACTGCCGCCAAAGGCCATGGCTGGCCCCTGACGCTCTGGCCCCACCCCTACGAATGCCTCGGCCCCGTGTCCATTGACGGTAAGCTGCGAGTCGCCTCCCACACCAATGGAAACAGAAGCAAGCGTCCGCACAAGGGTGCGCCGCCCCTGAAGGATCATGCCGTCCCGGTCAACCACCGGCGAGCCTTCCACAACCAGAGCCATGTCTGTGGTGGTGCCGCCTATGTCCAGCAGCAGGGCACAGCCCTTACGGGCGGCGGCGCACAGAGCCAAAGTGCCCATAACGCTGGCCGCCGGGCCGGAAAGGATGGACTGCACCGGCTCAAGCCGCGAGAGGCTGAGTGGCACGGCCCCGCCGTCAGCCTTGAGCAGACGCACGGCGGCCCGCACCCCGGCCTTGGCAAGGGCGTTTTCCACCGCATCCAGAAATCTCGCGTGCAGGCGCTGCACTGCGGCGTTGAAGTAGGCCGTGGCAATACGGCGGGGAAAATTGAGGCGGCCCGAAAGCCTGTGCCCCAAGGTGATGCAGGGCGCATCCGCTGCGGCGGCCTTTGCACTGCCGCGGGCGGATGTTTCTACCCCACGGCTTACGGCCTGAGCCATTCTTTGTTCATGCGCAGGGTTGCGCGGCGAAAATTTTCCTACGCAGGCCACGGCGGCAATGCCCTCTTCACGCCAGCGTGCAGCCTGGTTTTCCAGGGCATCTGTCATAAGCGGGCTAATTTCTGTTCCCCGGTGGTCCAGCCCGCCGGGGACGACGCAGACGTGCTCTCCCAGGGCGAACCGCCGGGGATCAAGCCCCGGCCCGGCAGAAAGAACCAGCCCCACGGCATCGGCCTTGTCCTGCACAAGGGCATTGACCGCGAGTGTAGCCCCCAGAGTGACGCGGCTGGCGCGGCCCAACAGCGCGGCCCCGCCAAGGGAAGCTGTGGCGGCGTTTTCATTCAGGGCACGCGCCAGCGTCGCCAGCACCTCACCCACCGAGGCAGGCAGATCATCATGCCTGGTGGGCACCTTGGCTTGGGCCAGCAAACGCATGCGCGGCAGAAGTGCTGCCGGGTCGGCATGGGCCTGTGCGGCGGATGTAGCGGGTACGGCGGGTACGACGGGTACGGCGGATGCCCCTTTTCGG
>JAQVZK010000072.1 GCA_028708195.1 Desulfovibrio sp. | reverse complement strand
CGCAAGCCAATTAAGAATTGTTCCACAGGGCCTTCTCTTCTTTTCTTTGGTCGGAAAATAAAGGTTGCCCTGGTGGGCATACCGACTTTGCTTGGTATGCCCATTTTTCCTTGGGGATGCTATGCCCCCGTCTTTGAGGTAGAGCCCGATTGGCCGGATTTTGGCCTCAGAAATTTTTGAACGAAACGTGTACGTATTTTTCATTGGCATACCTAGCTCTATAGCCAATCTGGTGGCTTAGCTAGGCATGCCCCTAAATCTTTAATCGGGATGAAAAGCTTTGGCCCCGTCAGGCGTCAATACCTACAAGTGTGTACTGTTGGCGGCCAAGCCCAAGCGACTCGGCATGGTCAAGCACATGCATCCCATTGCGGCCTTCAATACGCTTTCGCAGTGAGGCGCTTTTTTCGCTGTCTGCGGCGTAAATGAGGTCAACGCAGGCCCGGTCAAGGGCCACCGGGTCAAAGGACGCCAGAATGCCAATGTCGTCCAGTTCTGGGGGGGCGGGGTGACTGTTGCAGTCGCAATCAATAGACAAATTGTTCATCAGGCTGACATACACGATTCTGCCCGTACCCAGCTTTTCAATCACAGAACCGGCCGCTTCAGCCATCGACTCCATGAACAGGTTCTTTCTGATTCTGTAACAGCGGCTGAAATCACCAAGGCTTCGGGTGGCTCCGGCGGTGTGGATCCACATTTTCCCTTCATTGGAGGCAATACCGATGGACACATTTTTGATAGCGCCGCCAAATCCTGCCATAGCGTGCCCCTTGAAATGGGTCAAAATCAAAAAAGAATCATACCTGGCAAAATTTGCGCCAACGAAATTTACCTTGATATTTTTGCCCCGTGCAAAAGGCAGACTGATGGAGCCATTTTCGTCCATTACGTCTACGGGGGCAATATCCGTAAAGCCGTGATCCTTAAGGGCAACCAGGTGATCCGCAGTATTGAAGCGCTTTCCGGCGTAGGCGGTATTGCATTCAACTATAGTGCCGTTCACAGACTGCACAAGGTCCTTAATCAGCGCGGGCGCAGGATAATTATGGCCCCCAGGCTCGCCGGAGTGCAGCTTCACCGCCACCTTGCCCAAAAGCTCACGACCCTGCGTCAGGTGCGCATAGATTTTTGTTAGTCCGGTTGCGCTGATATCCTTGGTAAAATATACTGAGGAACCCTCTTGAGCAGTGGCAAAAGAACCTGCGCCCGTTGTGGTCACCGTCCACAGTGTGCCCGCGTCTGCCGTGTTGCAGGTGCGCGTGGTAACGGAACTCTCCATTAATTCTCCTCTGTGCCTTCATAAAATCAGGCAGTCTGACAAGAAACTCCGGCTCTGCAACAGTTGCCGCCATTGATCACGGCCCAGTCCTATGGGGAAATTGCGGGGATGGACAATGATCTTCAGAAAAAGGATAAAAAACGAGGCGCCTATGCATTCTGCGCACTCTTTATGTGCACATCGAAGCATAAGCGCCTTTTATTTTTGACACTCATTTTCAAGCGCCTGTATTACTTGGTAGCAAGGGAGGGATTTGAACCCCCGACCCTGCGGGTATGAACCGCATGCTCTAACCAACTGAGCTACCTTGCCGTGTACTGCCCTCAGGCAGCGCGACGATCTAAATATAAGATTTGCCCCGCCTTGGCAAGCAAAATTTTTCCAACACCCCGCACCCTATCAATTTTCGATGTTCAATGCGCGGGCAGCGACGCCGTTACAGCTCAGTTCACCATGAAATAATACACAAAGGGCGCGATAAGCAGGCGGTAAACGGCAAATGGCACCAGCGTCATACGTCCAACCAGAGCGACAAAAATCTTCACAGCCAGCAAGGCAGACACAAAGGAGCCCACCATGCCCACCAGAAAGAAAGGAACATCGGCCGAGGTGAACATACTCATATTTTTCAGCAGGTCATAGCCTGTGGCCGCCACCATGATGGGCACTGCGGCAATAAACGAATACTCTGCCGCCAGAGGTCTTTTGGCTCCCAAAAGCATGCCGCCCATAATGGTTGCCGCAGAGCGCGAAAACCCGGGCCAAAGCGCAAGACACTGAAAACAGCCAATGCCCAAAGCCAGCTTTGGGGTCATATCATCAAGGCTGATGCAGGTGGCTTTGAATTTGCGTTTTTCAACAAAAATCATACACAGAGCGCCCACCACAAGGGCAATAAGCACGGTGGACGGGCGGAACAGGTATTCCTTGATGTAGGAATGCAGCAGCAAACCAAGCACGCAGGCAGGCAGCGATGTAAGCATAAGCAGCGTAATACCGCGCATGCCTGCAAAGCGCACATAGGGCTGCGGCCGCACAAGCCCCCAAAAACGCTTCCAGTAAAGCACCACAACGGCAAGTATGGCCCCAAGCTGAATGACAACGTCAAACGTGGCCGCTTTATCACCCACAAAGCCCAGCAGATCCCCCACAAGAATGAGGTGCCCAGACGAAGATACGGGTAAAAATTCTGTCAGTCCCTCAACAATGCTCAAAATCAGGGCAGTGAGCAGATTATCCATAAAAAGTGGCCTTTATATGCGCGCCATAGGGCGAATCGCTATCTTGAGCGCTATGCCCGCAACCAGCGGGACATATTCGCGTATTGATGTTCCGTTATTGCCAAAAAACGGTCAAACAGCTATGGGAGAAAAAAAAGGATGTCCCAATGACTACCATTATGCCGCAAAGTGAGCTGGTGCGCAAAGCTGCTGCCTATCTGGCAGAAGAGCTTAACAAAACACCGAGTAAAAGCCTGGGCACACTGCTGGATGAGGCCGGCATGCGCTTCAACCTCACACCACTGGACGCCGCAGCTCTGGAGCGGCTGTTTCAGAAAACTGGCGGCAAGGCAGACTAGCCACCCCGCCGCCAGGTACAAGACACTATGCTATTTCGCTGCCGTTTGGTACGTCTGAGTCTACCCCAAGCAGAGTCAGGGCCGAGTCACTTCCGGCAGTGAGCACCATGCCGTGCGACATGAGCCCACGGATTTTGCGCGGCTCAAGGTTAAGCACGGCGCAAACGCGTTTACCAACCACAGCCTCTGGTGCGTAATGTTCGGCCAGGCCTGAAAGAATCTGGCGCGGCTGCCCTTCACCAAAATCAATTTCAAGACGCAGAATGCGGTCGGCATTGGGGTGCTTTTCAGCAACCAGCACAGTGCCCACGCGCATGTCCACAGCCTTGAAGTGGTCAAAATCTATGTTCGGCTTGCCCGAGGCCGCGTCTGCCGGTTCTGTGCAAGCCGTCTCAGCGCAAACCTGTGCGGCCTGAGCTTGCTTGTTGGCCGCCGCCTGCTGTTTGGCGGCTTTCTTCTCTGCTTTGGCAGCCTTGGTCTTTTCCGCTTCGTCTGCATCTTTTTTGACTTCAATACGCGGGAACAGGTTGGAGGCTTCAGCCACCACTGCGCCGGGCACAAGGCCGTCAAAATTGTCCATTTCGGCTTCAAGGCTGCCCACAGGGGGGGTATTGGCCTCCACAGGCTGGCCAAGCTGCTCCAGCATCTTGCCACAAGCCACAGGCATGACAGGCCACAAACACAGGGCTGTCTTGCGCATGGCAGACAAAAGCACAAACATGACTGTGGCAAGCCGCTCCACATTGCCCTGCTTGTGCAAGGCCCAGGGAGCCTGATTGTCCACGTATTTGTTCAGGGCCCGCACCAGTTCCCACAAGGACTCAAGCCCCTGCGCAAACTGCACATTGCCGAAAAGCTGGCTGAAGTTGCGCATGGCTGTTGAGGCCAGCTCAATGATGGCCTCATCCGCCTCATCAAAGCCCTTGGGAGCGGGAATATGGCTGCCAAAATACTTGGCCGTCATAGAAAGCACGCGGCTGAAAAGGTTGCCAAGGTCATTGGCAAGGTCGGCATTGATGCGGCCAATCATGGATTCGTCGCTAAAGCTGGCGTCCGAACCAAAGTGCATTTCACGCAAGAGAAAATAGCGGAAGGCATCCGCCCCGAAACGCTGGCTTGTGGCCTCTGGCTCAACAACATTGCCCAGTGATTTTGACATCTTGGTGTCGCGCACAAGCCAGTAGCCGTGCACATTAAGGTGCTTGTACTGGGGCAGCCCCGCAGCCTTGAGCATGGTGGGCCAGAACACGGCATGCGGCTTGAGAATATCCTTGGCAACAAGATGCTCGCCCGGCCAGAAGCGCTCAAAGTCTTCACCGTCGGGCCAGTTGAGCGCGCTGATATAGTTGATAAGAGCGTCAAACCAGACGTAGCACACATAGTCTTTGTCAAAGGGCAGCTCGATGCCCCAGGTCAGGCGCGACTTCGGCCGGGATATGCACAGGTCGTCCAGAGCGCCGGATTCCAGCATGGCCAGAACTTCCGAACGGTAACGCTCCGGCCTGATGAAGGACGGATTCTGTTCGATGTGCTCCTTGAGCCAGGGCAGGTACTTGGACATGCGGAAAAAGTAGTTCTTTTCGCTGATGAACTCCGGCTTGACCATATGCTGGGGGCAAAGGCCGTTTTCCAGTTCCTTTTCAGTATAGAACCGTTCACAGCCGTAGCAGTAATGGCCGCCAAATTCGCCGAAGTAGATGTCTCCGGCGTCATAAACTTTTTGCAGAAAAGCCTGCACCGAAGCCTTGTGCGCGGGATCGGTCGTACGCACAAAACGGTCATTGGCCACATCAAGCTTGGGCCAGAGGGCTTGAAAACGGGCGCTGATGTCGTCCACAAATTCCTTGGGCGATTTACCTTCTTTTTCGGCAGCCTGCACGATCTTGTCACCGTGTTCATCTGTGCCTGTGAGAAAGAGCGTGTCCTGCCCCATCAGCCGATGAAAACGGGCCATAGTGTCAGCCACAACAGTGGTATAGGCATGTCCAAGATGCGGCCTGGCATTGACGTAATAAATGGGCGTTGTGATGAAAAAGGTGTTCACTCAAGGCTCCGTAAGCTTGATTTAACTATTGATTCTCAGATTTGCTGTGCGGCTTGCGACGCCGCTTGCGCCGGGGCTTGCCTGCATCGCCCTGCCCGTCTGGGCCGTGCGCCTCACCACTGTCACCATTGCTGGCGTTGTGGGCATGGGCATGCCCACTGCCTTCTTGCCGGGCATGATCGGGGCCGTGCGCAGGTTCGGGCGTACCCTGCGGAAAAAAGTCATCCATCATATCAAGATGATCGAGGTTGTCAGGTGCGGCAGAAACCACCAGCAAACCGTCGCCAATGTGTGGCTTGGGGGCTTGCCGCGGCTGATTTTGAGCGCACTGCGCGGCTTCTGGCCGGTGCGGCGAAAGCGCCTGCCAGTCTTCAAGCGTCAGTTCAACTTCTTCATTTGCCTCGGTGAGCACGGCCAGCGAGTTGCGGAACATATTGGCCCGCAACACCTTCATGGGGCCCTTGTCGGTCTGGTATTTTTTGCCAAGACGCGGGCAGTTTTTGTGGAAGTGGTCGTAGTTGTCCTGCTCGTAAGAAAGGCAGCACAAGAGGCGACCGCAGATGCCGGATATTTTGGCAGGGTTGAGAAAAAGGTTTTGCTCCTTGGCCATGCGAATAGTCACAGGCGCAAACTTGCGCAGATATCTGCGGCAGCAGCAAACCATGCCGCAGTTGCCTACCGCACCAACCATCTGGGTTTCGTGGCGCACACCGATCTGACGCAGTTCGATACGGGCGCGGTATTCGCGCACCAGATCCTTTACAAGATCGCGAAAATCAATGCGTGAGGGCGCGGTGAAATAAAAAATGAGTTTGCTGCGGTCAAAAAAAACTTCCACATCCACAAGCTTCATGTCCAGATCACGCTGGCGGATACACTGGCGGCAAAACTCCTGCGCTTCTCTGCTCAATTGCTCGTTGGCCTCACCACGGCGAACGTCTTCCGGGCTTGCCAGCCACAGAATTGGAGGCAGCGGCTCGCTCTCCTGCCCAGACAGATGCTGGGCCGGACCAGAAACAATCAGGGCCAGAGCATGCCCTTGTTCCGCTTCAATAAGCACATGCTGCCCCGGCTCAAGATCGGGGGGGCCGCTATAATAGCTTGTCTGGCCAAGTGTGCGAAAACGCAGGCCATATATGGGCATAGAGGTCACAGTGCAAAACCTTGTGAGACGATTTCTGAAAAGATTCTTTTCGGCCATAAAAAGCCTGGTGTCAACAGTGCAGCCCCGAATAAGGCCGATTATGAGCGCTTGCGGCAAAAGACCTGCCATAAAGCCACTGCAAAGTATCGGCTCGTTGCCGTGCAAACACGCTGGCGTCGCTCTTTATGCGCAGGGCAAATACATACTAAAAGAGCTAAAAAGCACGGCCCAAAAATGAAATTATGACACTGCCTGTCATAACGCAATGCCGCCAAGCCCGGCTTGCCTTCACCCCTGCTCTGATTTACCTTAATAAAGATATAGGAGCCAACACCATGATACAAAGAGACGAAGCGTTAAAACTTCTGGCTGACCACGGCACGCCGCCCTCGCTCATGCAGCATGCGCTGGCTACCGAAGCCATTATGCGCGGTTTGGCGAGCCACTTTGGCGAAGATGAGAACGTATGGGGCCTTACCGGTTTGCTCCACGATCTCGACTTTCCGAACACGTCTGAAAATCCACAAAGACACGGGCTGGACAGCGCCGACCATCTTGCAGGCAAACTGCCAGAGCCCGCCCTTGCTGCCATTCGCACCCACGCTGCGGAGATGAACGGCACTCAGCCCGAAAGCCGGTTCGACTATGCCTTACGCTGTGGTGAAAGCGTTACCGGCCTTATCAGCGCCGCGGCCCTCATGCGGCCCACTGGCATGGAGGGTATGGAAGTAAAGAGCATCAAAAAAAAGATGAAAGACAAAGCCTTTGCGGCCAATGTCAGCCGTGACAATATACGCCAGTGTGCTGAGGCAGGACTGGAGCTTGATGCATTCCTGGCCCTGTCCATAGAAGCCATGCGTGCCCATGCCGACGAACTTGGACTGAGCAAATAACACAACGCGAGGGTTTCATGAACAAAGACTGCACCCTGCAAACAGGCATCCACACCCTTGGCCCCTGCAAACTGGACTCAAATCTGCCCTACCGCACTTGGGCCGATGACAAATCCATACAGATATTTGTGGACGAAGAATTAACCGAAGACGCAGGCCAACCCTTCAGCGTCTCTTTTGAGGCCGCCGGACCGCGCCGCAAGCTTTATTTTGATACCACACGTGCCAAATGCGCCATTGTCACCTGCGGTGGACTCTGCCCTGGCATCAATGACGTTATCCGTGCCATTGTTATGGAAGCCTTTCATGCCTACAACGTGCCTTCTATTCTGGGCATCCCCTACGGCCTTGAAGGTTTTATTCCCAAATACGGACACACCCTTCAGGAGCTGACCCCCAAGGGCGTGGCAGACATTCACCGCTTTGGCGGCACCATGCTTGGGTCCTCGCGCGGGCCGCAGTCTGCCGAAGAAATTGTGGACACGCTGGAACGCAGCAACGTCAACGCGCTCTTCGTCATTGGCGGTGATGGCACAATGAAGGCCGCGCGGGCCATCAGCAATGAAGTGCAAACCCGCAACTTGAAGATATCGGTTATTGGCATTCCCAAAACCATTGATAATGACATCAACTTCATTCCCCAGTCCTTTGGGTTTGAAACCGCAGTCTTCAAGGCCACCGAGGCCATTGAATGTGCCCACACCGAGGCCTGCGGCGTGCCCAATGGCATCGGTATCGTAAAACTTATGGGGCGCGAATCGGGGTTTATTGCCGCGCGTGCCGCCCTGGCGCTGAAAGAAGTCAATTTTGTGCTCATTCCTGAAGCCGCCTTCACCCTTGAAGGTGAAGGCGGCCTGCTGCCTGCGCTTGAAGAACGCCTGAGAACACGCGGACACGCCGTTATTGTGGCGGCCGAAGGCGCAGGCCAGCATCTGCTGGCAGAACAGAGCGGCACCGACGCTTCAGGCAACCCTGTTTTGGGCGACATTTCTGAACTGTTGCGCACATCCGTCACACGCTATCTTGATGCGCGCGGCATGGCCCACGCCATAAAGTACATTGACCCAAGCTACATCATCCGCTCCATACCGGCCAACGCCAACGATAAGGTATATTGCGGCTTTTTGGGGCAATACGCCGTGCACGCCGCCATGGCTGGCCGCACGGACATGGTCGTTGGCAAAATTCAGGACCGCTACGTTCACCTGCCTCTGGAACTGGTCACGCGCAAGCGCCGCAAGCTCAACATTTACTCTGATCTTTGGCGGGCAGTACTTGAATCCACGGGTCAGGGCATGCTCACGGGCATGCTGCCACCCGTCTAGTTTTATGCAGCATTTACGCCAGGTTAAAGCATCTGCGGGGTCGGGCAAAACCTATGAACTGACGCGTTGTTTTTTGCAGCGCCTTGTAAGTTGTGGCGCACCGGGCAGGGCGGCCAGCCCTGCGTGCGCCCTCAGCTCTGATGGCCCTTGCGGCTGGGGCGACATTCTGGCTGTGACCTTTACCAATGCCGCAGCCACCGAAATGCGCGAGCGTGTCATCAGGCAACTGAAAAGCGCGGCTCTTGGCTGCCCCATGCCAGGCCTTGACCTTGACCCCGCTGCTGCCGCACGCTGGGTTGACGCCATCATGCGCGACATGAGCGCCCTCAACATACGCACCATCGACAGTCTGTTGCATCTGATTGTTCGGGCTGCGGCCCTTGAACTCAAGTTGCACCCCGACTTTCAGCCTGTTTTTGCCACTGAAGAAGCCCTGACCCCCTACCTTGATATTGTGATGGAAAAGGCATGGCAGGGCGACGAGGCCATGCGCGACCTCTTGCGGCAGGTCTGCCGGGCGATGGTCTTGTTTGGCGGCAGCAAGGGCTTTCTGGCAGGGGAAAAACTGCTCCGCCAACTGCGCCCCTTGCTCAACAGCGCCCTGTTGGGTGAATTTGGCGAACTTTCTTCCTACGCCGAACTTGAAGCACGCCTGGCGAGCATCAACAAATCCGCAACCGAGGCCGCACACCAATTATTGCAACTGGCGGCCAGCCGTAAGCTGCCTTGGCTAGCCCATGCGCTGACAGCCGTCACCGCATGGTCCAAGGGTGAGCGCAAGCCTTCCACCTATCTGGACAAAGAAGAAGCAGCCCTACTTTTCAAAAAAAAGACCAAGATCGATTCAGATATAGAACAGGCGTACGCGACTTTTTCTCGGGCAGCCCAGACAGGGCATATCTTGCGACAGGCCCTTCGCCTTGAGCCATCAATCCGCTTGGCACGCATTCTTGCCGCAGCCTTTGCGTATAATCAGGAGCAGGAGGGCACCCTGCCAGGCCTGCTTGTGCCTTATATGGCGCGCCAAGTGCTTGAAAGCGATCACGGTGTGCCCGA
>JAQVZK010000071.1:8425-9361 GCA_028708195.1 Desulfovibrio sp. | reverse complement strand
AACCCCACAAAACAACAAGCGCAACGCCGGGAGGAAATATGCCCACAACCCCTTGTAAGATGAGCGATGGCGGCGACCGCGTCTTAATCCGCCTGCTCAAGCTGCCCTATGTGCGCAAAGCTTTCGTGAGCGCCAACGATATCAAACCCCACCCGCAGGGCGGGATAAAAACCGCCGCATTGGAAATGACGTTGATAGTTGCCCCCAAAGAACCAACATCCTCTCCTGTCAGTCTCGCCGAGCTTGTAGAGGATCTGTTTACGCTGCCCTGCGTTACATCTGCCCGCATGGCCCCATCGGTGATCCGGCTGAACGCGGATGGCAAAAACGAGTATGCGCTCGCCCGGCTGGTGGTGGGGCTGACGGATGAATATTGCGCAAAATGTAACAATATTTCTTGTGATGTAACCGAAACAAATGACTTTGCAAAGGGCCGGAGGAAGAGAAAATGAACGTATTGCGCACCCCGGAGGACGTGCGGCGCGACTTTGAACACCGGGGCATGAGCGTTGCCCAGTGGGCACGGCTGCACGGATATTCCCCTTTTTGTGTGTATGACGTGCTTTTGGGACGCACCAAAGGGTTGCGGGGTGAAAGCCACAATATCGCTGTAGCCCTGGGGATCAAGGTGGGCAGCATTAACCACAGCATCAACAGTTAGGGGGACGCCATGCAGGCGAGCACCATCAAGGTCTTTAGCTTTTATGGCACGAGCAAGAATTTCAAAAAAAAGCTGGCAAGCGCCCTGGCTCAACTGACGGGCCTGGGCGTCATAAAAAAGGGAACCCCCGCACCGGACATGTGCAGGGGTTCGGCAACAGTCAGAAACAAGGAAGAACTCATATGACGTTGCAAGATTTGAATACCCGCAAGGGGCGGTATGGTCAAGACAAGCTGAAGCCGCTTCTGCCCAGGGCCCTACAGGAAAGCTACAGT
>JAQVZK010000071.1:0-8415 GCA_028708195.1 Desulfovibrio sp. | reverse complement strand
AGCCAGGACTGGCGGCCAACCGCATACATGGCCGGGGCCTATTCCCATCCTGAAGCCCGGGTACGGCTGATTCACGCCACCAGCCAGAGCTGCGCCGCGGCCCATCTGTTGCGCATGGGGTATCCCGTTCTGGCTCCTGTACCCATGGGACACTTCATTTGCGAGTACACCGCACTTGACAGGGGTTTTGACACTTGGGGCGAAACCTGCCGCACCATGTTGTCCGTGGCTGACTGCATGGTGGTGTTTTACAGCACCACATTGGCAGACAGCCACGGCGTTGATGTGGAGATAGGTTGGGCTGCTAAATGGCATACTCCTATCATCCTCATGCGCGCCGTGGCCGTGGATAATATGCTCGTGGGTGACTACAGCGATTATACCTACACCTTCGAGCGCCTGGACGTGCCTGCCTGGTACAGGCTGCGCAATGAGAAGGCGGAAAGCCATGTCTAAGCCCGATTGCGAATATTTCCAGGCCACTGAAGAACAAGTCGAATCCATTAAAAAAAGGCTGTGCCCTGTAGAGTGCCCCTTTAAGGAAGAAGGGCCGTTTGTAAAAGTGGCACACCTCAAAAAGTCGGCTCCTACTCCCAATTTTAAGGGGTTCCTTCATGGTTATTGGTGCAACAAATACCGTTCTGTATTGGGCGCACATGTCTTGCGCCCGTCAGGATTTATTTTTGGTGGCAGCATCATGTTGGTAGTTATGAAGAGTCCCTTTTGCCCCGATGCAGAAGTAGCTAGCGAACAGGAGCAGTGAACAGACATGACTAAGCGCAATCAGTCCGAGCGGTGCCTCGCCATCATTGAGTTGCTGTTCCAGCGGGTGCTTGAGGGTTGGCCCAATAAAGAACTGGCCAGAACCTTGGGCGAAAGCGAGGTTAACGTGTGCCGTGACCTTGCCATGTTGGAAGGGGCCGGGTGGGCGCAGAAGCTGCCCAGCGGCAAATGGGCGCTGACAACCAAACCCGTGGCCCTTATGCGTGTGTACAACCTTTATATGCAGGAGTGGCGAGACCGCGCGGAGGCTTTCGACACACGCGTGAGCGCCCAGGCCCGCCAGATGACCAGATAAGGAGATTACCATGGCTGCCAAGAAGAAAACACAATTTGATGCTGATGACTTGTGGCAATCAATCATCAGAGAAAATCCGAGCCTCTCCATTGAGGGACACAACCTCAATGGGAGCAATTCCGAAAATGCCAAGTTGGAATTAAGCGCCATCTACGTTGCCAAGGCTCGCGAAGCACTGGGCGAAGACGCCACAATTCCTCTTCCGAAAGGCATGCCTTACGAAATGAAGAAAAAAACAGTTGCCTGCATAGAAGGTACAGTAGATGTGCCCATCGCGGCCGATCTGGCTGCAATCCCAGAGAGAATCAGCCCTGCTGTGCTGGACACCGAGTGGGAACGCTGCATGGCAACGCTGCCTACTTCCGAACAGGAAATGGTGTTAGTCGGTGACCCCGCAACAAGGGAAAAAATCTGCAAGATGTTCGTCAAGCACATGGTTGAAGATCTGGGGGTTGCTCCTTCACGGGTAAGTTTACCGTCTGTTGCCCCCGGTTTTCTGTGCGACTGCATGGCAAATATTCTGAATACCTGGGGCAGTAACACGCCCGCCGAGGAAGCCGAGGGCGAACTTTCCCCCGAAGAACGGGACAAGCTTTGCCTCTGGAAGGGCCGGGCTGGCGACAGCCCCGCCGTCATCACTCCGGAGGTGGACTCCGACACAGAAACTGCTGTGGCCCAACTCCGCAGTGAAGCCGTAACCGTGAGTAATGCGGAAATGGATGCCACCATCCTGATTGCTGAAACACGGGGGGTGGCTCAACAGGCGCAGTTCCTTGAGACCGTTTCTCGTATGACCATGCTCACAAGGTTGGCCCATATCAAAGAAAGTAAGGGGTATAAGGGGGCAAAAGTTCGCGATGCAAACGGCGAATTGCAGCCCATCAAAACATGGTCGGAATTCTGCACAGCTCTGGGCATGAACCGCAGCCTTGTGGATCAAGATCTGAACAACCTTTCGGTGTTCGGAGACAATCTGCTCAAAATGCAGGATGCCCTGGGCATCGGTTATCGCGAACTGCGCAAGTTGCGTGCAGGTTTTTCCGAACTGGATGATGAAACTCGTGCTCTGGCCCTGGAAGAAGTGAAGAAGGCTGGCGACAAGGAAGAGCTGTTGTCCGCCCTTGATGAAATGGGGGTGCGCAATGCCAAGCTGACCCAAGCCAACAAGGAAAAAGAAGAACAGCTCGCGAGCCGCGACAAGCTGCTCGGCGAATCACGGCGCAAGGAGTATGAGCTGCAACGCAAGCTGGACGTATTGAAGAATCCCGTCAGCCCTGATGACGAGGCGAACGCCCTGAGCTGGAGTCAATCCAACATACAGCGCGAAATAGATGACGGGTGCCGAGAGTTCGTGCGGGCGGCAGAAAGGCTGGCCGTTACGGCTGCCAATACCTTCAATTATGGTAATAGCGACAGCTGGCGCGCCCTGCCAGAAGAACAGCAGGCGCAAATGGTTGACTACGCCAACGAGCGCATATCCAGCGCCTGCGGCCGGGTGCGTGATGCCCTGCTTAATGTTGGTGTTGATGTGGATATGGCTCTGGTTTTTGACCCGGAAGCTGCCCTGGCTGTTAGCGATGCTGACGATGCCGACACCTTGCAGGAGCAGGTAGAGACATAGTCATGAGTCCTGCCCAGGCACAACATATCCATGAGCTGGCTGCGGCTCTGCGTCTTGCCCAAGCGCGCGAGCGCGGCGAGCTGGTGCGGCGGGCGGCCCTGGCCTTGGGCAAGACCCCCAAGACTGTCTACCGCATGCTCAAGGAAGCCGGGTGGGATACGGGGCGTAAGCCGCGTTCCGATGCCGGACAGACTGCGGTGGACGCATCCCTGGCCCTGACGGTGGGCGGGATTGTAACCCGTGCCACCAGAGTCAACGGCAAGCGCACCTTGACTATCAAGGATGCTTGCGAACGGCTGGCAGCACAGGGCTACGGCGTCAAAGACGAAGCAACGGGAGAAACCATCATGCCAAGCGCAAAAACCATCAGCACCGCCATGCGCCGCTATGGCTGCCACCCTGATCAGATGGAACGGGGCAAGGCCACTGGCCGCCAGCGCAGCTTGCACCCCAACCATGTGTGGGAACTGGACGCCTCGGTGTGTGTGTTGGTGTATCTGCCTGGCGGCAAAAAAATGCGCCTGTTGGATGAAAAAATATACAACGAGCGCAAGCCGGGCCGACTGGTAGAAATCGGCCGCCAGCGCATCATAAGATATGTGGTTGTCGACCACTGCACCCACACTCTGTACCTGCATTACGAGCTTGCCGCAGGCGAGGACGCTGCGGGCGTAATGGCCACGCTTATTGAGGCGATGGCCGACCGTGGCCCGCGTGACCCCATGCACGGCGTACCCTTCAAGCTCTATATGGACAAATCCGGCCCCAATCAGTCCAGCCTGATCAAAAGCTTCTGCCAGTCCATGAGCATCGAACCCATGTATCACGCAGCGGGCAATGCCAGCGCCACCGGAAGTGTGGAAGTTGCCCAAAACATCGTGGAGCGCGGGTTTGAGTCACGCTTGCGCTTTATGGACGTAGCCGAGCTGTCGCAACTGCAAGAACAGGCTGACCGCTGGCGCAGGCACTTCAATGCCCACGCTGTACACACCCGCCTGCAATGCCCCCGCAATCGGGCATGGTTGCGTATCAGCGACGATCAGTTGCGTGTGGCCAGCCGTGAAGCCATGCAGGCCGTGGCCACCTGGGGAGAACAAGCCCGCACAGTGCAACCGGATTACACAATCAGCCTGGACACAAAAAGTCATGGCGTACACACCTATGATCTGCGCATGCTCGGCGCTCATGGCGTTCATGTACGTGACAAGGTGGGTGTGTTGCTTAATCCCTTCACGGCTCCAAAAATCATTGTCACCAAGGCTATGCCGGACGGCGATGAATTGCGTTTCAGCGTGCCGCCTATGGATAGGGACGAATGGGGCTTTGATGCCGCAGCTCCTGTTATGGGCCAGGAATGGGGCAAGGCTCCGGAAACCCCTGTGGAACAGTCCGCCAAGGCAATGGACGTGCTGGCCAATGGTGAGGACGGCAAGGCCGTGCGTCCATGGGAGCATATCGACCCCATGGCAGACGTTAAGGAAGCCCCACTGCACTTACGGCGTGATGGCGTTGCCGCCTCTGTTGGTGGTGAGTCCGGCGCGCCTGTAGCCCTGGCCATACCGTTAAGCCGTGTTGAAGCTGCACAGCGTTTACGTCAGATGGATCCAACCCCGTGGCAGCGCGATGCCATAGCCTGCATGGCGTACATACGGGACTCCTACGGCGAGGAAGTGCAGGAAGCCGCGTTGGAAAGTATTGCCGCTGCCTTGCGCGATATGTTTACTGTAGCGGATGTACCCATGCCTGTGGCGGCAGACGGTGGCGTGACCAAGCGTTTACCCTTTCCCAAACCTCGTGAGGCGTCATCATGCAGTACGTAAGCCTGAACGAACTATTACGAGTGGCCCGCATTGGTCAGCGCGAGCTGGCCCGGGCTTTGGGTGCATCACCAACAACCATTAACCGTCTTGCGCACGGACATACCCCACCCCTGAAAGGTTGGGGAGAACTCAAGACGAACCTTGAGGCCGTTCTTGTTGAGTATGGCGTGCCTGCCCATGACGCTTCCGCGCTGGTTACAAGCCTTGATGAACAATGGCAGGCCAGCCGCCACCACGCTGACGCGGTGGCCCGTGCCAAAGCGGAGGGAGCAAGTGTTGACGCTCTGCCAGCGGCAGGCAGACCCCGGCATCTTCCCACGGACAGGGAAAATTGCCGTTCAAAACATGCCCCCTCGGGGCAAGAACTTTCGGAGGAAGAACTCATGCTTTTGAGCAAGCAAAGCCTTACGCCCCAGGCGCGGAAGCACTTCAAGCTGTTCCGCGATCCTTGGGATGATCCGCACTTACCTGAAGAGGTCTTTTTAACGCCGGAAAGTCGGTATGTGTATGAGGCAATGATGTCTGCGGCACGTCACGGCAATTTCCTGGCCGTCATCGGCGAATCCGGCAGCGGCAAAACAACGCTGCGCCGCATGATGCTGGAGCAACTCAAGGACGATGGGCAAACCGTCATCATACAGCCCTACATCCTGACCACAGGAGGCAAGGGTGCTGAAGACAAGCCATTGCGGGCAGCGCATATTGCAGAATCCATTTTAGCATGCGTTGACCCCGGTGGTTCCATACCCTCCAGCGCCGAGGCCAGGGCCAGGCGTGTGCATGAGGTGCTGCGCCAGTCCAGCAGCGGAGGCAATCGGCACCTGCTCTTCATTGAAGAAGCCCACGACATAAATTTGCACACCTTCAAGAGCCTGAAACGTTTTTTTGAGCTGGAAGACGGCATGAAGCGCCTGCTCTCTATAGTGTTACTGGGGCAGACGGAGCTTGCTGAGAAGTTTTCCAACTCGGGAACAGAAACACGGGAGGTTGTCCAGCGTTGCGATGTGGTCAAGCTGCCCCCGCTTACTGATGTACCAGGATACCTTCGGCACCGCTTTAAGACCGTTCAGGCAGATCCTGACGGCATTTTTGATACCAGCGGGATGGAAGCCCTGCGGCAGCGTCTTATCGTGGCTCCCGACGGGCGTGGGCGTGGTGCTGACCTTGCGTATCCGTTGGCCGTGCAAAATCTGGCCACTCGCGCCATGAATCTTGCCGTAAGCATTGGTGAACCTGTCGTGACCGCCGATGTGGTGCGGCAGGTTCGGGCATAGGGGGTGTTATGGACGTAACGTCTTTCACTGATCTGGTGCGGAAAATGCGCACGGCCCAAAAAATCTTTTTCAAATCCAAAAATCACCATGATCTGCGCTGCGCCCGGGACTATGAGCGCAGGGTTGACGAAGCCTTACAGAACATGCCCCAGAACCCCGGACAAAAGCAGGCGAGGCTTATATGAAAGATGTTGTGTACATTATTTTTTTTGGTGGCCTCTTTTTGACACTGCTGTCTGTCGTTTTTGCCGCATGGATTCACCCCAATATCGTCATAGAAAGAATTGCCATGAAAGCCTTGGAAACCTACCAAGCGGAACTCAGGGCCGGAATCAAACCAGAAGACAGCAAGGTCAAGGCCATGCTGCAATCCATATCAAAACGTGAGGTCAAGAAAAATGATTGAAGTTAACGGTGTAATGCACATGGAAAGCTCACAAGGGCACCTGGTGCCAGTGGATCGCGTTGACCCTGTGGACAAGTTGCGTGATGAGACCGTGCGCGAAATAGTTTGCCGCGCCAAGGAACTTTCAGGCTCATTACGTGATGAACGTGCAAAAATGCTTGATTCCGTTGCAACCATGGTGGCTATAGCTGGCGAAGAGTACGGCGCAAAAATCGGCGGCGAAAAAGGCAACGTTACGCTGCACAGCTTTGACGGAAAGATGAAAGTGCAGCGGGCCATGCAGGATCGCATCACCTTTGACGAGCGCCTTCAGGCGGCGCGGTCGCTTATTAATGAATGTCTTCGGGACTGGTCTGAAGGTGCCAATGCCAACTTGCGAGCCATTGTTGATGCCGCGTGGGAAACTGACAAGGACGGCAATGTGTCCACATCGCGCATTCTCGGCCTGCGAGCTATCAAGGGCATGGATGATGAACGGTGGGACCAAGCTATGAAGGCTCTTACCGACAGCATGCAGGTAGTTTACAGCAAATCGTTTATCCGCGTGTACGAAAAGGACCAGCACGGCGAGTTCCAGCCAATACCGCTGGACATCGCCAAGGTTTAAGCCACAGGAGACGCGCCATGCAGTCGAAAGCCGGACTCATTAAAACCATCCAGACGGGCCGCAGTGCCCTGGCCATGGACGATCATACATATCGCGATATGCTCCGCAACCTGACGGGTGCGAAGTCGTGCAAGGATCTTAATGAGACTGACCTTAAGCGCGTACTGGCGCACCTCCGTGAGCGGGGATTCACACCCAAGAAATCTCCCACGGAAGGGCTCCAGCGTAAAGTACGCTCACTGTGGTTTAGCCTGGCGGATGCCGGGGCGGTGCAAAACCGCGATTTCAAGGCCACAGACGCATATGTGAAGCGTGTGACCGGAGTTTCCATGCGCAAGGCATCGCCTGGGGCACTGTCAGAGGTTATAGAACAGCTCAAGCGCTGGCTGGAGCGCATCGACACGGTGACTGTATGAGTAGTGACGGGCAAAAGTTCCTTGAGTGCATCGAAAACGCCATGCGCTCGCGCGGCATCACCGCCGAAGTGGCGTTGACGGTGCTGATAGATGCTTTGCTCGAATGGGGAGGGCAGCAGGTCTATATCCCGCTGCGCTCCCCTTATATTGCCCAGGCTGTAGTATCCGACTTTGACGGCAGCAATGCCGGTAAGTTGGCAACCCAATATCGTATATCACGCGCCCAGGTGTATAGGCTCATTGAGCAGGCCCGCGCCGCCAAGCGTGGTGAGCGTGCCGAACAGGCCAAGCAGGCCAGATTACCTGGCGTGTAGGAGGTTCGTATGAGTATCACGAAATTTTTCTTCATCGGTGACGAGCCTGAAGCGGAAGCCCTGATTGCGGAAGTGAAAGAGCGCCGCGAAGCCGTCAACAATGCACGCAATACAGTTCAAAAGGAATATGGCGCTGACGGCCTTGTGCTTCATGGACGTGGTGGAGAAGTTTGCGGATTAGCATTCATAGAAAAGCAGAACAAACCATACCTTAAAGGCGAGGTCAGTCTTGAAAAAGGCTTCGGGTATTACCCGAAGCTTAACTGTAAGCAGGGGAAAGAACTGGCTTCCAAGCTGAACGCGCCGGAACTTCAATTCAATACCAACGATTATATCCTCAGTAAGCTTAAGCTCCACAGGATGTGCGCTGGCCCTCATTCAGCCTCCCGCACGGGCATGGCCTTGTATTACTCTGTCGCTGGGTATAGTGGGAATAAAATCCTAGTGAGCATTCCAGGTCAAAAAGATATCGACATCAGGCACGGCGATCCTATGCCGGAAGTGCCCACTTGGTTCCGAGAGGTCAAAGAGTCCGAGTGGCTGGCAGCCCAGGGCAAATAGGGGAACGCATGGAGCTTACAACACAAACCCTTCAAGATTGGCGAGCAGATGCCCAAGGGCTCTTTTGGCAGACCGAAAATCAAAAACGCATCGTCCGGCTTGTGGACGCACTGGAAGCCCTCCAGGCTGATCAGGCGCGCGTCCGTGTGGTCGAAGCTGAAAATGCACTCTTGAATAACATGGTGTCGTGGTTGACGGGAAGGTTGCACGAGGTATGCGCGAACAGCGTTGGATGCCCGTTTGGGCAGGCATGCCCGGTCAATTACCCTGAATTATGTCACGCTCACGACTGGCGTGGAGCTGCCCGCAAGGCCGTTG
>JAQVZK010000070.1:7081-9367 GCA_028708195.1 Desulfovibrio sp. | reverse complement strand
GTGGGCTGCCCCACCCATCTGGCAGTGGGCACGGACCTCTTTGAAGTGGCGATCTCCGGCCTGTACGGCACCGCGTCCTACGCTTACAAGGGCCGCGTGGAGCTCCTTGCCGCGCTCATCATGCTTGCGGGCGCCGCTGTTGGCGCGCAGATAGGCGTGGTAGCCACCAAGTACGTCAGGGGTTACGGCATCCGTTTTGTCTTCGGCCTGGCCGTTCTTGGCTGCCTCATGTCGGTTCTTCTCAAGCTTCTTGAAGCTGAATTCCCGTCCTGGGGTTGGTTGCTTGGCCCCGTGGCCACCGTTGAAGTGCTCGGCTTCGTAAGTGCCATTTCCATCTACATAGCGGTGAAGATGGTCCAGGGTGCCAAGGCGGAATTGGCCGCCAAGAAGATGCGTGCAGCGAACAGCTAGGAGGAACACAGTCATGAAGATTCGTAGTTTGCTGCTTATTCTGGTACTTGGATTGTCTTCCTTTCTCACCGCCTGCAATTTTGAAGGCGGGGTGGAGCAGGGTCGCTG
Source organism: Desulfovibrio sp. (assembly GCA_028708195.1). Classification (GTDB taxonomy): domain Bacteria; phylum Desulfobacterota; class Desulfovibrionia; order Desulfovibrionales; family Desulfovibrionaceae; genus Desulfovibrio. The sequence goes on along the minus strand of JAQVZK010000070.1, from coordinate 8,848 downwards.
CATAGCCTTTAATCCTGAGGCCAAAACCATGACCATCGTGGTTGATGTCACCCACGACCAGTTCAACCCCCATTACAGTGGTGGCACGCATACCTACAAGCTGCCCACCAAGCCCGGCGAAATGGGCCCCCCGCCTGACGTGGGCGGCCGCCTGATGGTCGACCTGGCCAAGAACACTGTGCTTATATACGATGCGGATACCAAGACCATACGCGAAGTTCCCGTGCAGTTCGTTGACGTGGAAAAGAACATCCGGCCCAAGCACCCCAAGGTTGCTGGCAAGACATTCCCCGTTATCGACAAGGAACAGCAGACCGTTACGGTGTACTCCGGTCGCCTGAGCGCCCTGATCACCTTCAAGGTGCCCGCTGCTGACATCGATCTGCCGCCTTACACCTGGGCGGCCGGCAGTGAAATGCGCATCGCCTTCCGCAATAGCGATAAGGATCAGGCAATACGCATCATGAACGTTAGCAAGACCAATATCTTCAGTAAGTAAGGTATATACAGCATCAAATTGCCGGGGCGGGGCTTACCCGCCCCGGTAAAAGCCTTCGGAGAGCAGCATGAACAGCTACAAGCAGCATCTATATATCAGTTGCATCCGCATAGCAGCCAATATGCTCATGGTGGCTGCGGTTTTTATGGCAATGTATCATTCATCGCAAAGTATTAATTCTGCTGAGCTGGTTTTCTGCGCCTGGTTTTTTGGCATTAGCGTTTCTGTGTGGGCGTCTGCCTTCTGGTTGACGCGGCAGGTCAAGCGGCGCTTCCCCGCTGAAGGGCAAAGCATGGTGCAATTGCCGCGCAAAGGGCTTAGCCTTGTCAGCTGGCGTGTGCTTGAATCTTCTTCCAGATCCTTGTTGGCTCAGCGCTCATGATTGCCGCTCACTCTGTCAGAGGATGTGGTTTGTCTATGCAGACAGTTCTTGATGACGACACCTGGGATGCCTGTCAGGATATCCGCCAGCGTCAGCGTAAACTCGGTATGGTATGCGCCTTGCTGCTGGCTATGGCCTTGTTGTGCCTTGTTGATGGCCTGCAGGGGCTTATGCGCAAGGGGGCCACTGTTCTTGAGCTTCTGCCTGAAAAATCTGAGGCTCTTTCGGGGCCCTTGACCATTAAAAATCCGGTAACAAAAGACATTGAGGTGAGCTTTACGCCCCCTGGCGCTCCGCTGTCCTTCACGCTGGAGGGCTTTTTTGCGGGGTACTGGTTTGGTAACGGCATGTGGCGCGGTACTGTTGCCTCCACAAGTGAAGCAGAGCCGGGCAACTACCAGATGCGTGTGGCCTTCAGGGGCGCTGCGGCCAGTACATTTCAAAACTATACCGTGATTGTGCGTGCCGACGCCGTTGACATGCGCGCCAATTCCACTTCTTTTACCCACCGCCTTACGGGGTTTAACCCCTTTGCGCTGGCAGTGGGTTTTGTTGGGCTGTCAATGCTGGTTGGCGTGGGTGTCTACCGCCACGGCAGTATGCTCATTCGTACCCTGGTGCGTCTGGGGTGTGGCGAAATAGTGCGTGTGCAGCAAGAAAAAGAAGGGCTACGCCTGTGGTGCCTTCTTTACGGCTCGCGTCCTCCTTATGAAGGCACGGTATGTGCCGTCATAACAACAGAAGGCGGTGTTCTGGCCCATGCTCGTGCGGGCACGGCGGCCAAGGGGTCGCTGCAACTCTTCATACCCCAACATGACCGGACCCAGAAAGAGTCTGGTTATAGTCAGGAAGAAATTTTTTTCGCCGTGCGGCCTGGCTGCCTTGT
>JAQVZK010000070.1:0-7071 GCA_028708195.1 Desulfovibrio sp. | reverse complement strand
TGCCTACGACCTCCGTGTTCGCAGTCTCCTCCGGCCCCAATAAGCTGAGGCTAATCGGCGTTGAGCGGCATGCACATACGCGCCTTTGTGCATGCCGCGTTTAAAATATCCATCCATTGTCCGCCTTTGGCTGGCCGCTCCCTGAGGAGCGCCGCCGGGGCGGACTTTCTGTCTTTACACTCTCCTCAAGTTCCGGGCCAATACGAGAAATAAGCGGCGACCTGCCTTATCCCACTCTTGCCGCCCGTGCGCCCATGCGTTAATATTTATGGGTTATATGCCCGTTGCGGGCGCAAAACCAAGGTGGATTTCATGTTACAACAGTGTCCTTGCGGCAGCGGGCGTACTCTGGCCCAATGCTGTGGCCCATATATGGATGGCGCGGTCTGGCCCGATGAGGCCGAAACCCTTATGCGTTCACGGTATTCAGCCTATGTGCTGGGCCGGTATCAATGGCTTGTGGACAGTACCCATCCGGACTACCGGGAGGGTGTTTCAGTCGAAAATCTGGCCGAGCAGGGCAAGGATGTTACGTGGCTGCGCCTGGATGTGGGGCTGACAAAAAACAGCGTGCCCGCCGGGCAGAACGGCGAACTTTTTGATATGGTGGAATTTCACGCCTATTACGAGGTGGATGGCATCCCCCGGCAGTTGGGCGAACGCAGCTTTTTTGCCCGTCACGAAGACAAGATTTACTATGTGGACGGCGTGGGCTTGCGGCCAGAAGCCTATCGCAGGCAGGAAGCCAAGGTGGGCCGTAACGACCCCTGCCCGTGCGGCAGCGGCAAGAAGCACAAGAAATGCTGTGGAGCCGGAAACGCTTGAGCCCGCGAAGCACAGACACGGCCGCGCGAGGAATCGGCAAAAGCGGCCCACTGACGGCCATCCGCCAGTTTTGCCTTGAATGCCAGGGGGCATCGGGCCGGGCTGTGCGCGCTTGCGCCGACAGGGATTGCCCACTGTGGAACTGGCGGCTTGCATCCTTGCCAGACGAGGCCTGCCCTGTGCCTGAAGCCGAGGCCGGGCGTCAGGCTTTGCGCGCCATACGGCGGCAGTGCATGCTCTGCGCTGGCGACAGGGGCGAGGTGCGGGCCTGTGGCGCGCGTGAGGTCTGCGTGCTGTGGCGCTACCGTTTCGGGGTGCGCCCCCAAACGTACAAGCTGGTGCGCCGTCGTTTTTTTGCGCCCAGGCCCCTGAGCCTGCTCGAGTTGTAATTCTCCATAAGGTTGTTTGCACGACCCCAAATCGGTAAAGCTGGCGATATAACACAACAGCAGAACCAAGGAGGCAAGGGTGCACAGTGTGTTGACATTCTGCATCCGGTGGCGATCCGCAGCCGCCTTCTGTGATATGAGTTGCAGCATACGTGGGGCACGTCTGCATTCATGAGCGTTGTTTGCAACTCTTAAACCGCTCAGCGCAATGGTTGCCAGTACAGATATAGAATGATTTTCCTGTTCCCCACGCTATAAACAGTCTGGGCCTTGGCTCGGGGTAAGGGCTGCATCTGTGTTTTATACCTTCATGGCGGGCGTCTGTTTGCACAGTTGCCAGAAATTTCGTTTTGAGACTGCTTCAAGCCTTGCTCCGTCATGAAGACGGCAAGGTATAAGGGAGAAGCCTATGCCTCACTATCTCGAATGGTCCCGCGCTTATAGCCACAGACTGAATGCGGTGGACGCCGCTCCCCTGCAGGCCCAGGCCGCAGAAATGGGCGTCCGGCTTGAACGTGAACTGGCTCAGGGCACCTTGCCCTTTTTGTCCATGCCGTATCGCGCAACGCTGGAAAAAGAGCTTCCGCCGGTTCTGGAAAAGGTGCGAACCCGCAAGCACATGCTTGTGCTGGGCATAGGCGGATCGGCTCTGGGCGCGCGCGCCATACAAAAGGCCTTTGCGCCAGGGCAGGACAGGCCGGGCCACGACGGGCCGTGCCTCTGGATAGCCGACAACGTCTGCGCTGAAGAGTTTGAAGCGCTGCTTGCCAGCCTTGATGCGACGGACACCTCTGTGGTCTGCATCAGCAAGTCGGGCGGCACCATTGAAACCCTGGCCCAGTACTTTTTGGTGCGGCAGTGGCTTCAAACCGCGTTGGGCGAAGGTTGGCGGGCACATATGGTGGTTGTCACCGATGTCGCATCCGGCTACCTGCGTCAGGAGGCCACAGCGCACGGCCTGGCTTCACTGGAAGTTCCAGACCATTTGGGCGGGCGCTATTCTGTGCTCTCCGCCGTGGGGCTTTTGCCCGCAGGATTTTTGGGCGTAGACTGGCGTGCCCTGCTGGACGGCGCGGCCGCAGTGGCCCGCCCTCTGGTGGAGGCCCCGCGCTCTCTGGGCACGCACCCTTCCTACGCCCTTGCCTGTTGGGCCAGGGCGCTGGAGCTGCAGGAGTACAGCGAACTCATCCTTTTCTGTTACGTGCCGCAGTGGGCGGCCCTTGGCCCGTGGTTTGCGCAACTGTGGGCTGAAAGTCTTGGCAAGGACGGCCTGGGCATTCTGCCCGTGGCCGCCACGGGCGTTACAGATCAGCATTCCGTAAACCAGATGTTTTTGAGCGGCCCGCGCAACAAGGGCTGCATCTTTCTTACCAGTCGCGGGCAAGCCCCTGGCCGGGCCTTTGGTCAGGATTTGCCGCAGGAATGGGCGTGGCTCAGGGGCAAGCCCCTGGGCGCGCTGCTTGAAGCCGAAGCCCTTGGCACGCGCATGGCCCTGTGCATGAATAAAGTGCCTCTGGTGCATATGGATATGGACGGCACCGGCCCCAAGGCCGCGGGTGCCTTCATGTTGCTGCTGGAGGCCGCCACCCTGTTTACGGGGTGGCTTATGGGGGTGAATCCCCTTGATCAGCCCGCGGTGGAGTTGGGAAAGCGCTTGGCCAACGCACGCCTTGGCGCGCCGGGCTATGTTACAGAACATGCTGATCTGGATAATTTTATGGCAGTGCCCTTGCAAGAGCAGGCATTTTAAGGAAAGCAGATGTTTTTCAGAAAAAAGCGGGGCGCGTCGGCCCATGAGCAGGGAGCCGCGCCCCACAATCCGTACGGCGGTTCACAGTCCGAGGACAATGCACCCGGGCCCTACGCTGGCGGAGTACAGGACCAGAGCCAGGGCAGTCAGTCCAAGCCTGCCGGCGACGCTGACGGCGGCCTGCCCCTGAGCTATGCCCGGCCGCTCTCCTGGCTTTCACTGGTTGTCATCCTGCTTACAAGTCTTGGGCTTTCCTTTTTTATTTCAAACTCGGCCCGCGAAACCCTGTTGACGCGGCAAGAGGGCTTTGCCCGTTTGCTGGTAGAAAATCTTAATAGCCAGATATTTCGACGCTTTGCCTTGCCTACGCTTATGGGCTACGGGCACATAGCCCTGCGCCAGCCAGCCCAGTACGAAAGGCTTGAACAGGTCGTGCAGTCCGTCATTCAAGGGCTGCCAGTGGAGCGGTTGCGCATCTATGATTTTTCGCGCCTTGTGGCCTATTCCACGCATAAAGAAGAGGTGGGCCGGGCCGGGCTTGCGCCTGCCAATCTGGATGAAGTACTGCAGGGCACGGCCCTCAAGTCTGAAATTATTTCAACCATACCAACCTGGCAGGCCCCCTTCAGACTGCCCCTTGAGGAAGGCACGTTTGTTTTACGTGTTCTTTATCCCCTAAAGGGCGAACCCCTGCAGCCAGGGCAAGAGGCTCCCATTATGGGTGCTCTGGAATTGACGCAGGACATCACGGGTGACTATGAGCAGGTGCTGACCTTTCAGGGTATCATTGTTGTTATGTGCCTCATGTCCTCGGTGGTTCTTTTTGGTCTTCTCATAATGCTTATTCACCGCTCAGAGCGCGTGCTCGCCGAACGCATGCACAAAAACCGGCAACTAGAAAAGCAGTTGCACAGTAACGAGCGCTTTGTGAGTATGGGGCGCGTCATCGCCAGTATCGCCCACGAGATACGAAACCCCCTGGGTATTATCCGCTCCAGCGCCGAACTGCTGCAGCGCCGCACAGACAAGGCAGACGCAGGCACACGCCGTATATTGGGGGCCATTTTTGACGAGTCGGTGCGGCTCTCGCAAACCGTGAACGACTTTCTGGACTACGCCCGCCCGCGTCAGCCCAAGCAGGATCTGGTTGATGTCAGCCTTGTGCTGGATCAGGCGATGGCCTTTCTTGAAGGCGACATGGCCCGCCGCGAAGTCGCTGTGGAGCGCAAGACCACAGAGGGGCTTTTCATTCGCGGTGACAAGGATTTGCTGTACCGCGCTTTTTACAATATCCTTGTGAACGGACAACAGGCAATGGACGGGCCGGGCATCCTGCGCATCAGCGGTGACCACGACGGCGAAGGCCATGTACGGATAGAATTTCTTGATTCCGGGCCGGGCTTTGACGCCGCCATTGTGGGCAATCTGCTGGACCCCTTCTTTACAACCAAGGACGGGGGCACAGGCCTTGGTCTGCCCATCGTACAGTCCATCATTGCCAGCCACGGCGGTGTGATCCAGCTGGAAAACGGTCCGGACGGCGGCGCTCTTGTACGTGTGCTGCTGCCCGAGGCCCATACCGGGGCACAGGAATAGTCTTATGAGTGAAAAAGCGCATATTCTGATTATTGACGACGAAAAAAACTATCTGTTAGTTCTGCAAACCCTGCTGGAAGACGAAGGCTATTCTGTCACCGCCATCATCGACCCGGAAACCGCCCTGGCTTTTCTTGAAGAAAGCGAAGTGGACGTGGTGGTTACAGATATGAAGATGCCCAAGGTTTCCGGGCGTCAGGTGCTTGAAAGAGTTAAAAAAAGCTGGCCCTATATCCCCGTGCTCATCATGACGGCCTTCGGCTCCATTGAAAGCGCTGTGGATGTTATGAAATACGGCGCTTTTGACTATATCACCAAACCCTTTTCCAACGACGAGCTTTTGCTCTCCCTCCATAATGCCGTGGAGCTGGCACGCGCCCACCGCCAGTATCGCCTGCTCCAGGAAGTGATGGAAGACCGCTACGGCGTCCACAAAATTGTAGGACGCAGCCGCGCCATACGTGATGTGCTCGTTATGGTCGAACGCGCCGCACCCAGTCGCTCCACAGTGCTTATCACCGGCGAATCCGGCACGGGCAAAGAACTGGTGGCCCGCGCCATCCACTATACAAGCCCCCGTAAAGACAAGCCCTTTGTCTCCGTCAACTGCATGGCCCTCAACCCCGGCGTGCTTGAAAGTGAGCTTTTCGGCCATGAAAAAGGCTCGTTCACCGGAGCCGTGGCCATGCGCCGGGGCCGTTTTGAACAGGCCGACGGCGGCACGCTTTTTTTGGACGAAATCGCTGAACTCACACCCGACCTTCAGGTCAAGTTGCTGCGCGTGCTGCAAGAAAGACGCTTCGAGCGCGTGGGTGGCGGTGAAGAAATTGAGGTCGACATTCGCGTGGTGGCCGCCACAAACAAGGACCTTGGCGTAATGGTGGAGAAGGGAACCTTTCGCGATGACCTCTACTACAGGCTCAACGTGGTTCAGGTGCCCCTGCCGCCCCTGCGCGAGCGCCGTGAAGACATTCCCCTGCTGGTGGCCCATTTTGTTGAAAAAGTCTGTACCGACAACACAATGACTGCAAAAACATTCAGCACCGAAGCCCTCAATTACCTCACGGGCTACGAATGGCCGGGCAATATCCGCCAACTGGAAAATGTGGTCGAAAGCTGTCTTGTGCTGGTGCCAGGCTCCATCATTAATGTGGATAACCTGCCCGCCGAAATCCGCGATGAAGAATCGCAGTTCAAAAGCGCCGTTGACCTTCTGCCCGTACAACTGGACCTGGCCGATACGCTGGAAAAAATTGAAGCTGCACTCATTCGCCGCGCCTTGGTGCGGGCTGATCTCGTTCAGGTTAAAGCGGCTGAATACCTCGGTATCTCTAAAAGCTTGCTGCAATATAAATTGAAAAAATACGCCATAACCGGCCATTAGAGTAAAATTGCTCTGCAATGTCTGATGGGGAAGGCTTTTTGTATTTTTTTTGTGGGGGAGGGGCAAAAGCATACGCCAGCGTTTCAAAGTAGCCTGCTCTTGGCCCAAGCTACAAGACAGATTTTTGTTTACACTGCACACACTTCTGCTTGCGAAAGAAGCCAAAGGCCCACTCCTCGAAAGGGATGGGCCTTTTTTATACAAAACTGCGTCTGGCTGCTGGCAGTGATGGAGTCCCGATACTGATGACGGTGCCCGGCTGGCAGTGATGAAACCCAAGTGGCTGATGCTGGCAGATGGGGGGGGGGCGCCACGTGTCTGCCAGCGCCAATGCCAAAAGTATCTGCCATGCTTATTTTATTCTGTAAAACATAGATCAGCCGGACACTATAAGTAGCAGTGGTGACTACATTTCTTGGTATCCTTTTTAACTTGTCAAACCTGATTTTTCACGTAAGAATATACAATCAGCTAAAGATAAAAATGCCCATCGTGCATAAAGTGGATAAGGCCGCCCCGTACGTGCAGTTTTAGCCTGGACGCGAGGCAATTGCTTAGCCTCAAATATTGTTTGATTAATCAGATAATGGCCCTTTACTGCTAAAAATTGCGACAGTATGTGCCATAAGCGCTGGCGCTTGCGACAGGCATGTGGGCCTGAAAGATTGGAGCCACACGGGGCCTGACGAAGCCATACTGGCCCTGACGAAGCCACACGGGGCCTGGCAGGTGCGCATAGGGGCAAGGGCAGTTTGTCTTTCCGGCGGCCGCACTTGACAGCCGCCGGATGTGTACACACATGGTTTCTACCTGGCCTCGCGGGCTAAGCCTTGCGATTGGCCAGGCGCTTTTTCAGGTTTTCGGCAACAATTTCGGGTTCTATGGGCTTACGTGCAATGCCGCTTTCTATGGCAGCTTTGGCAGTTGCCGCCGCGACTCTGGGTGCCACTTCGGCATTGAGGGTAGAGGGAATGATAAAGTCGGGGCGCAATTCCTCTGGCGTGACCAGTTCGGCTATGGCGTAAGCCGCTGCGATTTTCATTGCATCATTGATGTCTGTGGCGGCAACGTCCAGTGCTCCACGGAAAATACCGGGAAAAGCCAGCACGTTGTTGATCTGGTTGGGG
>JAQVZK010000069.1 GCA_028708195.1 Desulfovibrio sp. | reverse complement strand
GGCGGCGGGTGCGCCCTCTGTATGAAAAAAACGCCGTGTCGCAAAAAGAACGCGATAACGCCCTGGCCATGTATGACAGCGCCAAGGCCTCTATGCGTGAGGCCAAAATCAATCTGGACTACTGCCAGGTTACGGCCCCTGTTTCCGGCTATAGCAGCAAGGAAAACTACACGCCCGGCAACCTTGTCAGCAACAATTCTCTGCTCACCTATGTGAACCAGACCGACCCGATGTACATCGACTTTTCCATTGCCGCGCCCGAACGCATGACACGGCAGAACCTGGCAACCGAAGGCCGCCTTGTGCTACCCGCCGAAGGCCGGTACAGGGCCAAGCTGCGCCTGCTTGACGGCAGCATGTACAAGGGCACGGGCGAAGTGACCTTTATCGACAGCCAGGTACAGCCGACAACGGGTGTTATCAAGGCGCGTGCCGTTTTTGAAAATGCCGACCGCAGCATCATGCCCGGCCAGTATGTACGTCTGTTCATGTACGGTGATGTCCTCAAGGATGCCGTGCTCGTCCCGCAAAAATGCGTGCTGCTTACCCAGAAGGGTTCGCTCGTCTTGGGCGTGGACAAGGAAGACAAGGTGTATACCATTCCTGTTGTCATTGGCGTGTCCGTTGGCGACAAGTATCTTGTGCTTGAAGGGCTCAAGGGCGGCGAACGTATCATCAGCGAAGGCATGATCAAGGCCAGTCCCGGTTCTCAAGTGAGCATAATGCCTTCAGGGGGCCAGCAGCCTCAGGAAGGCCCGGCCAAGAAGTAGGTTAAAATATGGCTGTTTCCACAAAGCCGAATTTCTTTTTACGCAGACCCATTCTCTCGGCGGTCCTGTCCATTCTCATCACCCTGATGGGTGCGCTGGCCATGCGGGCTCTGCCCATTGCGCAGTATCCCGACCTTGTGCCGCCCACTGTCAACGTCAGCGTAAGCTACCCCGGCGCCTCGGCAGAAACCATTGCCTCCACCGTGCTGGCTCCTCTGGAAGTGAACATCAACGGCGTGGAAAACATGCTGTACATGACTTCCACGGCGGCCTCGGGTTCAGGGTCGGGCAGCATCAACGTGTACTTTGCCCTGGGCTCCAACCCGGACATGGCCCTTGTTAACGTCAACAACAAGGTCAACCTGGCCCAGACGGTGCTGCCCGAAGCGGTGCGGCGTCAGGGCGTAAGCGTGCTCAAGCGTTCGCCAGCCATGCTGCTGGTGTTCTCGTACTTTTCGCCCGATGGCCGCTACGATCCGGTCTATATCCAAAACTGGGCCCAGATCAACGCGGTGGACGCGCTCAAACGCGTTGAAGGCGTTGGCGACGTGACCATCTTTGGCGGTATGGACTACGCCATGCGTATCTGGCTGCAGCCGGACAAGCTGGCCAAATACAGCCTGTCGGTCAACGAAGTGGCTGCGGCCATTCAGGCGCAGAACTCACAGTACGCTCCCGGCCGCCTTGGCGAAATGCCCTCCCCCGATTCGACCCAGCTCACCTGGCAGATTGACGCCCGGGGCCGTCTGGTGACACCGGAGGAATTTGGCGAAATCATCGTGCGTCACGGGGCCGACAGCGCCATGCTGCGCCTCAAGGATGTGGCCCGCGTTGAACTGGGCGGCAAGGACTATAGCGTCACCTCACGCCTTAACGGCATCGTGGCCCGTATGGGAGCAGTGTATCTGCTGCCCGGAGCCAACGCCATTGCCACCGGCGACCGCGTGCTGGACAAGCTGGCCGAAATCGGCGCAACCATGCCCGACGGGCTTGATTATACCATCCTTGTGAACACCAACGACTTCGTGCTCGAATCCATCCACGAAGTGCTCGCCACCCTGATGGAGGCCATGATTCTGGTGTTCATCGTGGTGTACGTCTTTTTGCAAAGCTGGCGGGCCACCATTATTCCCTGCATCGCCGTGCCTGTGTCCATCATCGGCACATTCGCGGGTCTGTACGCTTTCGGCTATACCATCAATACCCTGACGCTTTTCGCCATGGTGCTTTCTATCGGCATTGTGGTGGACGACGCCATCGTGGTGCTGGAAAACGTGGAACGTATCATGACCACGGAGCACCTGCCGCCCAAGGAGGCCACGGCCAAAGCCATGAACGAGGTCACGGCCCCCATCGTGGCCATTGTGCTCGTGCTCTGCGCCGTGTTTATTCCCGTATCCTTCATGGGTGGTCTCGCCGGCCAGATGTACAAGCAGTTCGCCATCACCATTTCGGTGTCGGTGGTTCTGTCGGGTGTTGTGGCACTGACGCTCACACCCGCACTCTGCGCGCTGCTGCTCAAGCCGCACAGCCATGACTATAAGCCACTTAAGGGCTTTATATGGTTCAATACGTTCTTTGATAAAGTTACAAACGGTTACGTTCATATCGTCGATTTTCTCAAGGCATCCAGCATGCGTGCCCTGCCTTTGTTCGCCCTCATGATCGTCATCTGCGTGTGGCTGCTCAGGGTGGTTCCCGGTGGGCTCGTGCCCAACGAAGACCAGGGCTACATTTTGGGCATGACCATTCTGGATGACGGCGCTTCGCAGCACCGCACCACAGCCGTCAACAAGGTCCTCAGCGAATTCCTGCTCAAAAATCCTGCTGTGCAGAGTATCGGCACCCTGGCGGGGCTGGATATCACGTCCGTTTCCGTTAAAAGTAACTACGGTACCTTCTTTGCCCTGCTCAAACCCTGGGGCGAGCGCAAGAGCCCTGAAATGTCTTCAGAGGCCGTGCTGCAGACAGTGGGCGCGGTGACAGTCATGCAGCCCGAAGCGGTGGTCATGGGCTTTGCGCCCCCGCCCATCAGCGGCATGAGCACCACGGGCGGTTTTGAAGGCTATATTCAGATGCGTGGTACCGGCAGCTTGCAGGATCTGGAAAACCAGACCAACGTGCTGGTGCGTGAAGTCATGTCGGCAGACGCCGATGGCAAGCGCAAATACCCGGCCATCGGCATGGTGCGTAACCTGTTCTCCACCGGTTCGCCCCAGTTGTTCGCCAATCTTGACCGCGAGCGCTGCCTGGCTATGGGCATCGAGATCAATGATGTGTTCACGGCTATGGGCGGCACCTTTGGCGGCGCCTATGTGAACGACTTCAACTATATGGGCCGTACCTTCCAGGTGCGTCTGCAGTCCGAGGCCCAGTACCGCCTCTTGCCCGAAGACCTGGGTGACGTGTATGTGCCCAATAAAAAAGGCGAAATGATTCCCCTGACTGCGGTTATGACCCTTGAGCGTCGCACCGCACCTCAGGTTGTGGAACGGTATAACGTCTTCCCGGCTGCCCATATTATGGGCTCGCCTGCGCCCGGATTCTCGTCGGGGCAGGCTCTCGACCAGATGGAAGTCGCGGCCAAGGCCATTCTGCCCACAGACTACAATCTGGGCTGGGTGGGTTCGGCCCTGCAGGAAAAACTGGCGAGCACAGACACCTCAACCATCTTTGTGCTGGCTCTTGTCATGGTCTTTCTGATTCTGGCGGCCCAGTACGAATCGTGGGCCCTGCCCCTTTCGGTGCTCACGGCCGTGCCCTTTGGCGTGTTTGGCGCGCTGGTGGCGACCTGGGCACGCGGGCTTTCCAACGACGTTTACTTTCAGGTAGCCCTGGTTACCCTGGTGGGGCTTGCGGCCAAAAACGCCATTCTTATCGTGGAATTCGCGGTAGAAGCCTGGCGTGGCGGGCGCAGCCTTGATTCGGCGGCGAGCTTTGCCTCACGCTTGCGCTTCAGGCCCATCATCATGACCTCCCTGGCCTTTATTCTGGGCTGCGTGCCCCTGGCCATCAGCACAGGCGCTGGCGCCAACAGCCGCCACGCCCTGGGGACGGCGGTTATCGGGGGCATGTTGGCGGCCACGTGCATTGCAACGCTCTTCGTGCCTTACTTCTTTAAAATAATCATGCAGACGTCCCTGAAACTTCAGGGCAAGACAGATCCCAACGCCGGCAAAGACTCTACCGGTAATGAACAGGAGGATCTATGAGTTCCATCAGTACTGCCGGACGAATGAGCCTGGCCGGGGCCGTTCTTGCCCTGTCAGTGTGCGCGCTTTCGGCCTGCTCGTTTGCGCCGCGCTATGAGCGCCCCGAAATGGACATGCCGAGCCAGTGGCGCAAAGTGGAGGCGGGCACTGCCCCGTTGAACACCGACTGGTGGACCCGTTTCAATGATCCGGTGCTTACCGCTATGGTGGATGAGGCCCTGAAAAGCAATCAGGATATCGCCGAATCCCTGGCCAAGATTGATTCGGCCGCCTCGCAGGTGGGCGTAGCCACGGCAGACCTGCTGCCTTCGGTCAGCGGCTCGGCTTCTTCAATGGCCCAGGGCGCGTCTGAAAAGACGGCCAATACCGTGCCCTTCAATAATAGCGGTCTTTCCCGCACCACAGCGACCAACCAGGCGGCGCTCAACGCCTCCTGGGAGCTGGACCTCTGGGGCAAATACCGCAACAATTACACCATGCTCAGCGACGTGCTCATGAGCACGGTTATTGGCCATGAAGCGCTGCGCCTCTCTGTGGCAGGGCAGACGGCTCAGGGCTATTTTGCCCTGCTGGCCCTGGATATGCAGCTGGATACGGCCCGCCGTACCCTCAAAACCCGCGAAGATGCCTTCAGCATCTACTCGAGCCGCTACAAACAGGGCGACATTACCGAACTTGACTGGCAGCGTGCCCGTGCCGAGGTGGAAACCGCCCGCGCCCAGGTGCATACCAGCACCGTCAACGTGGACAGGGCCGAGGCCGGTTTGGCAGTTCTGCTTGGCCGCTCGCCCCGTGATATAATGGAGCGCGGCATGCCGCGTGGTCAGGCCATTGGCATGCTGCCTTCGCCTCCGGTGCTGCCCGAAGGCCTGCCTTCGGATCTTTTGCAGCGCAGGCCCGACGTTCGCGCCTCAGAATTCACGCTGATGGCCTACAACGCCAACATCGGCGTGGCCCGCGCCCAGTTCTTCCCCTCCATATCCTTGACGGGTATGCTGGGTACGGTCAGCTCCGCAGTGGGCAGCCTCTTCACCGGCCCGGCCGGAGCCTGGAACTACGGTATCGGCGGCTCCATGCCCCTGCTGGACTTCGGCCGCACATGGTACAACGTCAAGGATGCCGAGGCCCGCAAAAAAGCCTCCATCGCCGTGTACCGCAAGACCGTGCAGACCGCCTTCCAGGATATGCGCACCTCTCTGACGGCCCAGCGTGAGGCAGATGCCATTGTGCGCAGTATGCAGATTCAGGTGGAAAGCCTGCGCCGTGCCACCACCATCGCCCGCCTGCAATACGATAACGGCTATACCGACTATCTGACGGTGCTGGATGCCGAACGCCAGCTCTTCGCTGCCGAACTGCAACTGGCCGCAGCTCTGCGCGACCGCCTCGACAGCGTTGTCAGCGTGTGCATGGCCCTTGGCGGTGGTTGGAACGACCCCGGTGCAAGCCCCAGCTTCCCCATTGTCAGCACCGAAAAACTGCTTGAGCAGGAAACCAGCACCGGGTCCCTTGGCAAAGCGCCTGTTCCCGGCCAGCCTGCGGCACAGCCCGTTAAAAGCCAGCCCGCAGGGCAGGATCAGGCCAAGGGCGGCGTGAGCCTCTAAAAGCTCAAGGCTCTTGCCTGCGGGGGATTTTGTAAAATCCGCACCATACTCTTATGAGCACCGTGAGCCCCCTGACAATTGTCAGGGGGCTCTTTTGCGTGTTTGCGCGCGTTGGTGGAAAGAGGATTTTCTATTTTTGTTTCGGTCTGTTATAGGCAGTTTTCAACCGTGTCCGGGGGTATTGAGGCAGCGCCTTTAGGCATGTCAGTGCCTTCTTGTTCGTTTGCGTCCATAGTCTGCGGCCATGGTCTGCCCCCTGTCTCCTTGACAAGGGGCAGACCAGGCATATCCAGTGTCAGTGGGTTTTTTATCTGTCTGCCCTGACCTGTTTGTCGGGATGAGGTCATACCACGAAAACAGGGGGTTTTTAGCCTCATCTTGCAGTCCGCAGGCCCAAAAAGCACTCCGCTAGACGCAGCAGGCCGCACTTTCAGCAGTCCCTTGGGACTGTTAGGCTCGCAACGCTGCACAAAGATGATGCGATTTGAGATTTTACACGAAACTTTACATCCTTGATTGACTGTCGTAAGAGCAAGCATGGACAAATTAGTATACACCGTCGTTTTTCTGCTCTGTGCGTTGTTGGCAGCCCCTTTGCCTTCAGCTCTCGCCGCTGACGCCGTTGGGCAGGGGCCCAAAGCCCAGGTGGCGGACAAGGCGAAAAAGGGAGTGTCCTCCTCTGAGACAATACAGAAGCCCAATCAAACCTCTTCAGGCAAGACAGTATCGGTAAAAAAACAAAAAAATGGCCTTCACGCCCGCCAGTGGGACTTCAGTGAGGGCAGCAGCCGTGAAACCTGGCAAAATCAGGGTATGCCTGGCAATAACCTGCAGGGCCGCGCCGTTGGCAGCCCCATGCCGACGAATATTGTGCCTGAAAAGGCCGTAAACACCTCCAAGGGTATCGACAGTGCCCTGAACCATGCAGAAAAAACCCATAAAAAAAAGTCGGCCATCGCGCTGAGCGTGGAAGACGAAAGCTCTTCCTGGCGTGAAGGCGGCACAAGCAATATGACCCCCGATGAAAACCTGAGCATGGAAAGCCGCCATGTGGTGCGGGCCTATGCAGACACGGTCGTGAGCGATGACCTGAACATCGGCCTCGGCCCGGAACTTATCCTCAGAAATGAGCAGCGCGAGCGTCCCTCCAACAATAAGCAGCCTGATTCCGTATTGGGCATGGGCATGCAGTTCAAACTGGATTTTTAAACAATGCCGTATACTGCGCCTGAAGTGGGCAAGGTGTGCCTGCGTCGGATATGCCGATGCAGGCACACGGTTTTTTGTGGCGCAGGGCATGGCAACAAGAAAAGCAACCTCGCGGCATTTATGGGTGCCTGGCCCAATCGCGTGCAGGCCGATGTTGCTCGGCAGGTGTCGGTATTCTGGCACAAATCTGACCATGGGGCTTTTTTGCGGGTGCCAGGCCATTTTAGCAATCACAACTATTTGCAATGCCATGCTTTTGATGGCTTGGCACCGTACTTGCTTTTCCTCTGGCGCGGCGGCAGGTCAATTGCTGCGGCGGTTTTAATTTGAAACCCTCGGGCAACTGAATACCAAGACGCCCCACACGTAACCGAAAGCCCACCTGTGCACACAGGTATGCGGCTGCGTGAGAGTTGTGAAGCTTTGAAAACGCGTGTTTTCAAAGCAAATGCTCCAGGAGGAATATATGGCGCTTTCGAACTTTCTTATTCGTCCCCCCACTGAAGCCCAGCAGACGCAGTCTGCAGGCCAGCGCCGCGCTGCGTCCGCGACGGCACAGGGCGGCCCCAGCTTTGCTGCGGTAATGCAGGGGCAGACACGTCAGGCAGAAGATGGCGTGCTGCCGCAGCAGAATGTGCATAATCAGGCTGCCCAGGTGCCAGCAGGCGTGGGCATGCCCGTCAATTTCACCAGCGGGCAGATGCCTGCACGAAATATGGTGCTGGCCGGGCGCAGCCCCAGTGATCTCATGCGCACCCAGGTCTTCAACAAGGCCCAGACTGACCTGCGCCAGACGCAGGCTATAGAAGGCCTGATGCAAAGCGTGGGCGGCGGTGGCTCCACGCTGGACCTGGCCCGCAGCATGGGCACGGCCCGCCAACTGCGTTCGCTGACCAGCGCTATGGGCGACAAGATGGCCGGTCTCAACATCTCTGATTTCGTCCATTCCCGCCCACAGGTGCAGGGCAAGGCGCGACCGGCTCAAAACAAGGTCAGCGCAGAAGATCAAGAGATGGGCAAGCTTTCAGCCCAGTTTGAGTCCGGCCGGGACGGCGTGGCCGCAGTGGGTTATGACCGCCACGGCGGCACCTCCTATGGCAAGTATCAGGTCTCGTCGCGGGCGGGAAGCCTGGGTGATTTTCTTGATTTTCTTGACAGCGAAGCGCCGGATATCTCCAAACGGTTGCGCACATCCGGGCCAGGCAACACCGGCAGCCGCAAGGGTGCCATGCCCGATGCCTGGCGAGCCATTGCCAGTGAGCAGCCTGAGCGGTTTGAAGACCTGCAAGAAGCCTATGTGCGCGAAAGTCATTATAAACCCGCTGTGGAAGCCATTGCCCATCGCACCTCCCTTGACGCCGACAAGCTTTCCACCGCCATGCGCGAGGTTATCTGGAGCACAGCGGTACAGCACGGCCCCACAGGTGCGGCACGTATTTTCACCCGGGCAGACGGCATGAGCGGCAGCCCCGATGAGCCGGGGTATGAGCGCAAGCTCATCTCCAATGTGTACAAAGTGCGCTCAGGTCAGTTCGGCTCGTCAACCAGCGAAGTGCAGGCTGCTGTGCAGAACCGTTTTCGTCAGGAACGGGTCTTGGCGCTCAACCTGCTGGATAACGGACACAAATCCAATCTTGCCTGAGGCATGGGCCATAATTCATGAGCATTGTCGAGCCCTTTCTTCCCACTGCGCCGTGTGCCTCTGCCTTGCCCCTTTGCGGCATGGGGGAGGGGGATGGTGTCATTGTCATCAACCTGACCCGGTTTGGCGACTTGCTGCAAAGTCAGGCTCTTGTGCACGATCTGCACAGGGCCGGTTTGCGCGTGGGATTGGTTTGCATCGAAAACTTCGCGTCCGCGCTACCGCTTCTCTGCCATGTTGAAAAGACCTGGCCGCTGCCCGGCGCGCGCCTTATGGCGGCAACAAACGCCAACTGGCGTGAGGCCGCCCTGTGCCTGCTGGGCTTTGTGCACCGCATCCGTCAGGAGATGCCCGGCGCGCGCGTCATCAACCTCACGGCAACGCTGCCCGCCCGTTTGCTGGCCCGCATGCTGACCACAGAGGCCGAAAGTATCACGGGTTTTGGTATGGACGAAGAGGGCTTTGGCGTCAGCGGTGGCATCTGGACCTCCTTTCTGGGCGGAACCGTTGTGCGCAGGCTTAATACGCCCTTCAACCTTGTGGATACCTTTAGGATGGTGGGCGCGCACGCGCTGTCCGTGCCGGAAAGGGTACGTGCGTTTTCCGGGCAGTCTCAAACGGTTTCGGACGATTTTGGGCTGCAGTCACCTCCCGTCCAGGATCAGGATTTTGCCCGTGCACTGCTGCAAAAAGGCACGATTACAACTGCTGGCATGAGCCAATGCAAAGGGTATGTGGCCCTGCAGCTTGGCGCAAGCGAGGCCCGGCGGCAATGGCCCGTGGCGTCATTTGTCGCTCTGGGTGACAGGCTGTGGCGCGAGGCAGGCCTTTGCCCTGTGCTCTTGGGCAGCCCGGCAGAAACATCGCTTGCAGCCGAATACATGCAGATGGCCGAGTGCCCGTACGTCAACGCAGTGGGGCAGACCAGCATTCCGCAACTGGCGGCCGCGCTCACCCTGTGCCGCCTGCTGGTCACCAACGATACGGG